>CANCMM010000001.1:0-37156 GCA_947379335.1 Alphaproteobacteria bacterium
TCATCCAGCTTGTAGGACGACCACAGTGAGAAGGCGTTCTTCGGCACGAAGATCACCTGAGTGCCGATGGTGTAGGGGTTAGGCGCGCAAACCAGGGTGGTGGTGTTGCAGAAATTGTCGCTGGTCACCTTGGAATCCAGGAAAGTATAGGCGCCGATGACATTCCACTGTTCGGTGATCTGGCCGGTGGCGGAGAACTCAAGCCCCTGCACCCGGTCCTTCTCGCCCGACTGGGCGGTGGAGATGCCGCTGACCGGATCGGTGATCACCGAATTGCTCTTGAGCACCTTGAACACCGAACCGGACAGGCCCAGCGCACCGTCGAAGAAGCTCTTCTTGGCGCCGATTTCCAGGGTCTCGCTCAGCTCCGGGTCCAGCGCCTGGTTGGCGGTGGTGATCGGCGTGGGCGAACCCACGATCGAGGTGCCCTGCGGCACCGACGACTTGCCATAGGAGACGTAATAGGTCTGGTCCTCGGACTGCTCCCACACCAGGGCGCCGCGCGGATTGACCAGGGTCTGGGGTGAACGGGCGATGGTGGTCTGCGGCCCCGTCGACACCGTGCCAACTGCGGTGGAGGCGAAGGTAGGCGTGTAACGATCCATGCGCACGCCGCCGATCACCGAAATTTCCGGGGTGACATAGAAGCGGTCGGTGGCGAAGAAGGCCAGGTCCGTGGAATGGCCGCTGGACGTCACCACGCTGGTCGCCGTGTCGTTGGTGAGGCCGCCGGCGACATTGGCCGCGGTGGGCAGGATCACGCTATAGCCGGGCGGCGAGATATGCGTGGGATTGTACAGCGAGACGCCGATATTGCGGCGGTTCGGCGTATGGTTGCCCAGCGTATAGGTAAATTGCGCCGCGGTCGGAAGGGTGTAGGCGTAAATCGTGCGGTCGGCATTCTGGTAGGACGCGTCCAGCCCTGCGATGGCAATATTGCGGAAGCTGCCGAACATGTTATCGGCCTTGGCGGTGAACACATCCTGCGCGCCCCAGCTGTTCTGCTGGTACGGACCGCCGCCGCCGATCTGGCCCAGCGCCGCGCGCGGATCGGCCGTGCCGGCCGCCGAAGTCGGCGTCGCCTGGCCGAAGACCACCGCCGAGCAATAGTTGGTCGAGGTCGCGTTGGCGGATGTCTGGGTGTTCGGCGGAATGGTGAACTCGCAGGTATCCACCGTCGTGTACTGGAAATAGCGCGAATAGGCCGCGGCGCGGGTGTCGTTGGTCAAGGTCAGCCACGGCGCCGCCTGGTGCGCCCATTTCATGGTGACGATATCGGCGTCGTTGCGGTCCAAGTCGCTGGCGAACTGGGTGTTGGTGTTGCGCGGCACGCCATATTCGCTGACCGGCTCGGCGATCAACTGACCGGGCCGTTGCGCTACGGCCAAGCCATAGTCGGGATGGGCGTCAGTGTGTTGGTGCATGTAGCCCAGCGACCATTGGGTGTCGGTGCCCAGGCCAAAGCTGATGGTGGGCGCGATGCCCCAGCGGGTGCTGTGCGAGAAATCGCGGTCCACAACGCCGGTGTCGGTATACATCAGATTGACGCGCAGCGCGGCGGTGTCGGAGAAGGCATAGTTCAGGTCGGCGGTACCGCGGACATGGCCGCCATTGCCGCCTTCGATCGCGACATTATAGCGGTCCTTGAGAAACGGGGTCTTGGAGATGGTGTTGATGGCGCCGCCGGTGGTGCCACGGCCGAACATCAGGCCGGACGGGCCCTTAAGCACCTGGACTTCTTCATAGTTGAAACTGTCGCGGGCATAGGCGCCGAAATCGCGCAAGCCATCGAGATAGATATCGTCCTTGGCATCGAAGCCGCGGATGCGGAACTGGTCGCCGGCCAGAGTGCCGCCTTCGCCGATGGCGATGGTGATGCCCGGCACGTTGCGCAGCGCATCTCCAAGAGTGGTGACGGCCTGCTGCTTCATGGTGGCCGAATCGATGACGTTCACCGCCTGGGGCGTGTCCTGGATGCTGGCCGACGGCATCGGGGCCAGCGGCGGCGCATGGTTCAGGCCATTCTTGTCGGCATTGTCGTTGACCGAGACCGGGCCCAACTGCACAGGCTGCGCGGCGGCAGGCGCGGCGAGCATCAGCGTTGCCAGCACGGTGATGGAAGCGCCAGACAGCGCCAGAGACTTGCGATGAGACATTGTAAGAACCCCTTGAAGATCAGCATTGGTTTGTTTCGACCTGGCTGGCTTCCTGTGGTCCGCAAGCGTGCGGAGGGGCTGGCTTGGTACGCGGGCACAAAGACGGCGCACTGGCTCACTTGGTGAGGATCAGCTTGCCGTTGCTCGTGAGGCGCAGACGGTATTCATCCCCGTCATGCAGCAGGACCGCTTCGCGCCCGCCGGCCATCAGATCGCTGACCGCGATCCGCTTGGGCTGGGGGGCCAAAATCGGCCGTTTGACGGGTTTCCCCGGCATGCAGTTCCCTCACTTGCGAGACGCTATCAAACACAGCGCCTTCCTATTTGCAAGTGACTTGCAAATTCAATCTCAGGAAGTGTGATTTTTGGACCAATCCCGCTTCATTTCAAGGGCTTGTCTTGTGAGCAGACGGGCGAGCCACGGCCCGCCAGGCCGACGCGCTGCCCACATTGGAAAAGATGCTGGGCTAATCCGGCAGCGCGAAGCTGATCAGGTTGGTGGAATCCATCGCCGCGACATACTGCTTGCCGTCCAGCATGTAGGTCATGGGCGAGGCCCGCCAGCTGTCATTGGCGCGGAAGCTCCACAGGGTCTTGCCGGTTTTGGCATCCACCGCCGCGAAATCCCCACCGGTCTCGCCATGGAACAGGACACCGCCGGCTGTGGTCAGCACGCCGGTATAGTTGGTCTCCTGCGGCCCGGTCAGCAGCTTTTCCCACACCATGTCGCCGGTCTCGATATTCAACGCCCGCACCAGCCGGGTGCCGACATTCGACGGATCGGGATTGGGCCCGAAGATCTTGCCGCTCTTGCGATAGATGCCGCAGTCTTCGGCCGCCATCACATAGAACAGCCGGGTCTGCGGATCGTAGGACGGCGCGTACCAGTTGGTGGCGCCGCGCACACCCGGGCAGGTCACGGTGCCATCCACCGTCGGCGTGTTGCCTTCGGTCAGGATCGGCGTGCCGTCTTTTTCGAAGCCCTTGGCCCAGGTCATCTTCTTGACGAAGGGCTTGGCCAAAAGGAACGCGCCATTGGTGCGGTCGATCACATAGAAGATGCCGCTGCGCTGGGCCGACAGCAGCAGCTTGCGCGGCTTGCCCTTCCACATCGCATCCACCAGCACCATGGACTGGGTCGCATCCCAGTCATGGGTGTCATAGGGCGTAAACTGGAAGTGCCATTTGAACTTGCCGGTCTTCGCATCCAGCGCGATTACCGAATTGGTGTAGAGGTTGCGCCCACCGCGCTCATCCGGATCGGTATCGGGATAGGGATTGCCCACCGCCCAATACAGCGTGCCGGTTTCGGCATCGTACGAGCCGGTGTGCCAGGTGGCGCCGCCACCGGTTTCCAGCGCACGGCCGACCCAGGTCTTGGCCAGCGGCATCTCGCCGGGTTTCGGGATGGTATAAAAACGCCAGGCCAGCTTGCCGCTGTCGGGGCGGTACGCCGCCAGGAAGCCGCGCATGGGGGAATCACCGCCGGCGATGCCAGCGACGATCATATCGTTCACCACCATCGGCGCCATGGAGCTGTAGAATTTGCCCTTGGCGCCCTTCTCGGGCAGCCACACGCTCCACATCACAGCGCCGGTCAGGCGGTTGAGGCAGACCAGATAGGCGTCGTCGGAAATATAGAAAACGCGATCACCCAGCACCGCCACGCCGCGATTGGGCCCGACCGGCGGGGCTGCGCTCTTGGGCGCTGAGGCGATGCCGCTGTTGCGCGGCACGCACCAGATGGGCGCACCGGTCCGGGCGTTGAGCGCGCAGACACGCGTTCCACCCGTAACAACCATCATGTCACCGACCACGATGGGCGTACCTTCCAGCCCCGAACCTCCCGGCGCAAAGAGGAACTGCGGCTGCAGTTGTTTCACATTGGCGGTGGTGATCTGGTCCAGCGATGAGAAACGGTTGCCGTCAAAGCCGCCATTGTAGCTGGTCCAGTCGCCGCGCCGCGGCTTCATGATCTGGTCGATATCGGCTTGCGTCACCGGCGCAGCTGCCGTGGCCAGCGGCCCTTCTTCCACACCAGCAAGGCTTGAGAAATAGGCCAGCAAATCGCGGCGCTGGTCCGCCGTGGCATGCAGCACCGGCATAATGGACTGCTTCTCGCGCGTCACCGAATTGTACTTCGACGCGTCCAGCAGATGCAGCTTGCCGTCCAATGTCTGGATCTGGGCTTCATGCTCGGTCTGGCCTCGCAGGAAACCGCGCAAGGTGCCGCCATCCTTCAACGCGACATCTGCGACGGCCCAGGAAAAATCCGGACAGAAGGCCCAGAAAGGACAGACGCCAAGCGTCTTCTTGCCCATCTGGCCGGTCGGATTGTCCAACCAGGCATTGATTTCCTTGATGGTGGAACGCGCACCGATCCCCGACAGGTCGGGGCCATTGCTGCCGCCGCGGCCCTTGACCATGTGACAGCCGCTGCAGCCGCCTTCGCCGAAGAAGAAGGCCTCGCCCGCCGCCACCTGCTGCGGCGGCGCGTTGCCCAGTGCGGAATCATTCATGGACTTGAGCCAGGTGGCGATGCGCATCACCTGTTCCGGCGGCAGGCTGGCAAAGGACGGCATGCCGCCGGAGATGCCGCGCCGGATAATGGCGGCGATACCGCCCGCATCCAGGCGGCGCAGATCGGGATTGTCGGCCAGTGCCGGGGCGCGATCGCCGCCGCCGCCGCCGGAGCCATGGCAGACGGCGCAATTCTTCTCGAAGTCATCCTTTGCCGCCGCGAAGACTTCCTGTGCCCGGGGGGCATGGACATATCCCAGCGCGCCAACGGCGAGCAGAACGAACAACGCGGCGGCGAGTTTTTTCATCATGCGCTTTTCAATCAGACCGGTGTCGCGTCGCGATCCCAGCCCAGCCGGGGCGTGGGTAACGTCAAGGCACCTGCCGCCACCGCCGCCGCACCGGTCACGAAATCACGCCGTTTCATGCTGTGCTCCCCTTCATGCGCCGCTTTATGGGCGTTTGAAGGGAAGCCTATCGCGCCTAGTTCGCCGGTACTAGCCGGATGATGGAGCCGCCCTTGGCATCGCCATTCATGTTTTGCAGCAGCACATAGAGCAGTCCATCCGGTCCCATCTTGACGTCACGCACCCGGCCGGAATCGGCGATCACCGTTTCCTGGGAGACGATCTCGCGGTTCTTGATCTCCATGCGGATCAGCTTCTGGCCGACCATGCCGGTGATGAAGAGATTGCCTTTCCAGGCGGGGAATTTGTCCCCCGTATAGAAAGTGATGCCGCTGGGGCCGATCGAGGGGTTGTAATAGGTGATCGGATCGGTGACGCCGGTGGCGTGCAGCCGGCCGATACCCGGCTCGATCCCGAAGGTGGCCATGCCCCAGCCGTAATTCTTGCCCGGTTCGATGATGTTGACCTCATCGCCGCCCACGGGGCCATGCTCGGTTTCCCAGAAGATGCCGGTGGCCGGATCGAACGTCAGGCCTTCGGGATTGCGGTGACCGAACGTCCAGACGCTGCCCAGCGCACCCGGCGTATGGACGAAAGGATTGTCCTTGGGGATCGAGCCATCGAGGTTGAGGCGATGGATCTTGCCCAAGGGCGAGGCCAGGTTCTGGGACATCTGCATGTCATGGCGCTCGCCCATGGACCAGAAGAAGTGGCCCTTGCCGTCAAACAGGAAGCGCGAGCCGTAATGGTCGGCGGTGACGCGATAGGAATCCACCGGCGGATTAAAAAGCACCTGCTGGTCCACCCACTCATTGTTGGCGTTGACCTTGCCACGCACGATCCAGGTCATGGTCGGCGGCGACATGTTGGGCGCCTGCTCGTCGCCCGGCTGAATCTGATAGCCCGGCACCACCGTGGAAAAGGACAGATAGATCCAGCCCGTCTTGGCGAAGTCGGGTGGCACCGCCACGTCCAGCAACCCACCGTCCTGGCGTTCGAACACCGCAGGCGTGCCCTTCACCGGCGCGGACGCATTGCCGCTCTTGTCCATGAAGCGCAGCTGGCCGGAGCGCTCGGTGAAGATCAGGCGGCCATCGGGCAGGAAGGCCAGGCCCCAGGGCTGGTTCAGGCCCTTGACCAGGGTCTCGACCTTGAAGCTGGCCTTCTGGCTGTTGAACACCTTGCCCGTGATGTCGGGCACGGGTCCGACCTTGCGGTTCACGATACCGCCGCGGATGCGCAACATCGCCGGAAGCTGGGCGATCTCATCAGGGAAGAACAAAGTCTTGAGGCTGGGCATGCCCGCCGCGGTGCCGTTGGTGACCGCCTCGACGATCTGGGCATCGGTGTGGCTGTTCAGGAACTCGTTGCTGAGCAAGGCGGGCGCCTTGGAGCCGGCCGCAGCGCTGTTGCCGTGACAACCCGCGCAGGTGGTGTTGAAGATTTCGTTGGCGCGGGACTGCAGCAGCGCCGGCACCGGCGCCTGCTGCTTGCGGGCGGGGATTTTCAGTTCCTCCAGCGGCGCCGCGATGGCTTTCTGCTGCACGCCGGGTTGGGCCAAAGCGACCGACAGGCCGCCGGCAATCACGGTCGAGGCCAACGCGGCCAGCAGGATACGTTTCATGGAAGTCTCCCAAATCGCTTATTTTGCGGCGACTATACCGTCTTACCAGACTGCGGCAACGGCGCTTTCAAACTGTTCCAGGGTGAACTGGACGTCAGCATCGCTGTGCGCCGCCGAAAGCGAGCATTGCTTGGTGGCGATGGGCACAAAGAACACCCCGCGCTGAATCAGGGCCCGGCGCAGCGCCACGTCCTTGCCGAAATCATGGCCTTCGATAATGTCATGCAGGTCGGCTGGCGGCTTTTCCATCAGATAGAAAGAGAAGGCCGAGCCCTGACGCGCCACGCAGGCCTTGATGCCGCGCTTCGCAAAGATGTCCAGGATACCCGCTTCCATCGCCGCGCCCATTTTCTCCATCCGGGGATAGAGCGAATCCTTGGTGGCGACCAGGTAACGCACGGTCTCGATGGCGGCAGCGACCGCCACCGGATGGCCGTTATAAGTGCCCGCCACGAACGGACGGCGCGCGGGATCCGGATCGATAATCGAGTCCATGTATTCAGCCTTGCCGCCGACCACCGCCAGCGGGAAGCCGTTGGCCACCGCCTTGCCATAGACAACCAGATCGGGGCGCACGCCGCTGATCTCGCTATAACCGCCCACCGCATGACGGAAACCGGTCTTCACTTCGTCGAACACCAGCAGGAATCCGAACTCGTCGGCCAGGTCGCGCAGGCCTTCGAGATAACCGGGCTTGGGCTTCACCACCCCGATATTCTGCAGCAGCGGCTCGGTGATCAGGGCCGCGACAGGATAGCGGCGGCAGACATAGCGCACCGATTCCAGGTCGTTGTAATTTATCGCATGGGTGAAGTGGGTCTGGGCGATAGTGGTCCCTGCCCCCAACGGCTTGAGGGGATATTCACCCGGCGACACACGCGGCCCGATCTCGGCCAGGGTGTTGAAGACGTTTGTCGCCAACTCGTCATGATTGCCGTTATAGCCGCCCTGCATCACGATGATGTGCTGGCGATTGGTGACGGCGCGCGAAATGCGGATGGCCAGCGAGGTCGCCTCGCTGCCGGTGTTCATCAAGGTGATCTTGTCCACCGCCGGCACATTCTCGCAGATCAGTTCGGCCAGACGGCCCTCGGAGATGGACGGCCCCGCCCCGAACAGGCTGTCGCCGCTGTTCAGCGCCGCGGCGGCTGCCATGTTGATTGTCTTGAAATTGTGCCCCAGGAAATAGGGCGCAAAGCCAGCGTGATAATCGATGTAGCGCTTGCCCTCGGTGTCCCACAGGTAAGCGCCCTCGGCCTTCACGAAAGTGATGGCCGGATCGATAGCGCGGTTGACCGAGGAAATGCCGCCGGGAATGTAGCGACGGTTGTGCTGCAGCACGGTTTCTGCGGAGGGCTTATCCATGGGCGGCTTCTAATGTCCTGAGAGTTTTGGTGGTGTCGTCGATCACCTGTTCCATGCAACCAGGCTGGAACAGGGAAATCTTGATCTGGTAAAGACCCGGCTTGTCATAAGTCTCGGCCGGCGCCAGGTAACCGACATTGCCATTGACGATGTTCAGCACCATCACGGCATGGCCGGGGAAGCGGGCGCGGATTTCCTTCTGGTAGACGCTGTAGGGTTCCGCCGGCGCACCGACCAGAAACGCATCGCCCATCTGCACCAGGGTGGTCGAGACCGTTCGCGACGTGCCATCACCCACATCCCGGCGCACCATCAGCCGCCGCTCGATCCGCTCCTTCAGGGGGCGATCGGTGCAGTCTTTCAGTTGCGCCAACAGTTCGGCTTCCGTCGGCAGGTTGACGTAGGGCAGTTCGGTGTTGGAACGGGTGATCTTCAGCGCCGTGCTGGCGGGCTTGGGGCGCAGGCTCCAGCGGCCCAGCCGCGCGCCGGAGTCTTCGATGCGATCGAAAGCGATTTCCTGTTCCGGCGGCAACATGCCGGTCAGGGTGGACAGCGCCGCGTAGCCGAGCTGGCGGCCATTCTGGTCGGCGATGGCGGTATCGCTTTCATAGGAGCGCAGCGGCGTCATGTCGCCCGACGCGCCGTGCAGGAAGAAACAGGGGGCGCCGCCGGTGTCGCGCTCCACCACTTCGCGCATGGCGCCATAGTAATCGGGCGAGATCATCTTGTTGCCGCCGCCCAGCGACACCGGATGACAGGCATAATTGACCATGGTGGCGAGGATCTTGCCCTTGGCGTCAGTGACACGGCCCACCAGCACCGTGTCGTCGCTGGGGCCATCGGGATTGACACTGCAAAGGAAGGTCTCGCTGTCCAGCACCAGGTCGCGGTTGCGCGCCAGGTCGCAGTGACCGCTGGCCCAGGATGCCACGGCCGGTTGCACGTTCGCCTTGGATTCCAGAATGACCTTGACCGCGCCTTCCACGATCTTGTCGCGATAGGGCGGGATCAACTCGCCACCCTGGCGATGCAGGTTCTGCAGGTTGGTGATGGGCCCTGAATGGGTATGGCCCATATGGGTGATGAGCTGGTCGTTGCGGATGCCCGATTGTTTCAGGATGCGCTCACGGATTTCCATCTCATGGGCGTTGTCGTACCACCAGCCCAGATCGAAGCAGACCAGATAGAGTTCGATTTGCGGATCGCCGCCGCGAATGAACATGCTGGTGACATAGAGCGGGCGATGGATGCCTTCGGCCGCGTCATGCTTGGCGCTGCCCCAGGACCGCGAATAGATGCCGTCGGGCGGGGTGATGTCGGCTTTCGCCACACCGATCTCGCCTTTGAATTCCGATTGCCGGATCACCAGATCCGCAAGGTTTTTCTTGTTCATGGCCCTGTTCCTGTCGGGAAGAAGAGTTGGGAGAATACCACCATGGCGGCCAAGGTCAGCAGCAATGACAGGCCGGCCCACAGCACCACGCTGCTGTACCATTTCTCGCCCAGGCCTTGGCGCAGGGTTTCCCCGGAATTCCAGAAGGTCACGGGGTCCGGGTCGGTTCCGGGGGTGGGGGTGGGATGCGCCAGGGTCCCCAATATGCAGGCCAGCATGGACAGCGCCAGGCAGACCGGCGCCTGGTTGCCGAAGGGATAGAACCAGCCCGGCAGGTGTGGAAACGGCCAGGTAAAGGCGGCCACCTTGAATGCGATGCCGACGCCAAAGCCGGTGATGATGGCGGCGATGGCCCCCGCTCCGTTGGTGCGCTTCCACAGCAGGCCCACCCACAGGATGGCGGCGAAGGGCGGCGCCACCAAAGCGTTGATGGTCTGCATATATTGATAGATGCCGGCATCCATCCGGCTGATGGCGATGGCCATGGCAATGCCGGCCAGAATGGCGGCGAAGGACGCCCAGATGCCGAAGCGCACCTTCTGTTTTTCCGTGGCCGACTTGTTGATCAGCGCGGCATAGATGTCGAATGTCAGAATGGCGCCGGTGGCATTGACCACCGAGCTGATGGTGGACTGCACGGCACAGATCAGCACCGCCAACAAAAGTCCGCGCAGGCCGGCGGGAAAGAATTCGCGCACCAGCACGACAAAGCCGCCATCGGCGCGATGATTGGCCGTGGCCCAGTCGGCCAGCATGAATTCGGGATGGCGCGCGAACAGGATCAGGCCCGGCAGCACGATGATCAGCGGCAGGAACAGCTTGGCGTAACCGGCCATTACCATGCCCATGCGGGCATGCCAGATGTCACGCGCGCCCAGCACGCGCTGGACAATGAACTGGTTCATCACCCCGTACCACACCCCCACCGCCAGGAAACCGAACATGGTGCCGGTCCAGGGCACCAGCGGATGATCCGGCGGCTGCCACACCGTCATGCGATTGTAAGCGCCGTAATGGGTCAGATGCGGCGCGCTGATGTTCAGTGCCTGGTGCCAGATGCCGCCGGCCGCGACATTCTTGTCGATCACATACTTGAAGCCGTCGATGATGCCGCCCGAGGAAGTCATCGCCTTCAGCGCCAGGATGGTGAGCAAGGTGACGCCGCCGATCTTGACGATGGCGGTCAGCACGCCGGTCCAGGCCACGGTGTTGAGACCACCATAGACCGCCCAGCCGCCGGCGAAAATGCCGGTGCCGATGATGCACCACAAAAGCGGCCAGCCGAAGAAGCCGGCCAGCGCCAGCCCGCCAGCATACATCACCGCCGCCATGAAGATGGTGATGTTGGCGAAGATGGTCAGCAGCGCAAAGGCCAGCCGCACCCCCGGCCCGAACCGCTTGGCCAGGTATTCCGGCACGGTGGTGATGCGCGCCCGGATCAGGAAAGGCACGAACAGGAAAACGATGACGATCTCGGCCAGGGTGGTCTGCCACTGGGCCAGGGCGGTCGGCATGCCCAGCAGATAGCTGGCGCCGATCAGGCCGATGAAATGCTCGGTGGAGACGTTGGCGGCGATATAAGAGCCGCCCACCACGTACCAGGGCAGCCGCCGGCCGGCCAGAAAGTAGTCGCTGGAAGACCCCCGCTCGCCCCGGCCGGAGACGAAGCCCACCACGCACAGCGCTGCCAGGAAGACGAAAAACTCGACATAGTCGAGCGGCAACATCGCCAATGTCGAACCAGAACCCACTATTGCCCCGTCCGGCGCTTTTTCCGCCGCCCCTTTTGCGGCTAGTGTAACCGGCCCCCGCCAACCCCGCCACCGGCAAACGATGAACGAGCAACCCAGAATTACCCGCGAAGACCGCGCCTTTATCCGCCTGCTGGGCCGGCTGTTGGGCGAGGTGATCCGCGAGCAGCGCGGGGCGGAGGCATTCCAGCTGGTGGAGGATATCCGCCGCCAGTCGGTGGGCGAGCACCGCAGCGGTGAAATCGCGATGGACCGGCTGCGCCGCCTCAGCCAGCCGGAGATCCTGCTGCTGATCCGCGCCTTTTCGATCTTTTCCCAGCTGGCCAACATTGCCGACGATCACGTCGCCCGGCGCGAGACCAAGGCACTGGGCTCAGGGGCTGCCCAACGCATGGAGCTGCATCCGGGCCTGACCCCCAAGCGGGTGCGCGCCTATCTGAAAGACGCGCTGTTCGTGCCGGTGATCACCGCCCACCCCACCGAGGTGCGCCGCAAATCCATCCTGGACCGCGAGAATGAGCTCAGCGAACTTTTGGAACGGCGCGAGGCGGCCAGCCTGCAGACCGCCGAGCAGGACGAGATCGATGTGCAGATCAAGCGCGCCATCCGTGTGTTGTGGCAGACCCGCATGCTGCGGGACAATCGCATCACCGTGCAGGACGAGATCGAGAACAACCTCGCCGTCTTTGCCCGCAGCTTCCTGCCCGGTCTGCCGCTGGTCAAACGCCGGCTGGCACGGTTGTTCAAGCTGGACGGCGAGATGATGGCGTATCTCAAGCCGGGTTCCTGGGTGGGCGGCGACCGCGACGGCAATCCCAATGTCTCGCCCGAGACCCTGGACTATGCCGTGCGCCGTCAGGCCGAGATCGTGCTGGATCATTATCTGGGTGAAATTCATGCCCTGGGCGCGGAACTGTCGCTGTCCGATTCCCTGACGGAAACCAGCGATGCGCTGAAAGACCTGGCAGCGCGGGACGACCAGATCTCGGTGCATCAGGGCGACGAGCCTTATCGCCGTGCGCTGGTCACCTGCTACGCCCGCATGGCGGCGACCCGCGCGGCGCTGCTCGGCGCAGACCCGGTGCGCAAGGCCCGCTTCAAGGCCGACGCCTATGCGACGCCGGAAGACTTCGCCGCAGACCTGGACGTGATTGCCACGTCGCTGGCCGAAAATGGCGATGGTGATCTGGCCGAAGGTCGGCTTTTGAACCTGCGCGAAGCGGTGGGCGCCTTTGGATTTCATCTCGCCACCATGGATGTGCGCCAGAACAGCGATGTGCATGAACGCGCCGTGGCCGAATTGCTGAAAGTCGCGGGCGCGAAAGCCGATTACCTGGCGCTGGCGGAAGACAAGCGCGCCGCGCTGCTGCTGGACGAACTGGCCCATGCCCGCCCCCTGCGCTCGCCCTATGCGGGCTATTCCACCGAGACGGCGCGCGAATTGGCCATTGCAGACAAGGCCGCGGCGCTGAAAAAGAATTTCGGCGAAGGCGCGGTGGCGCAATATGTGATTTCCAAGGCCGCGACCCCGTCCGATCTGCTGGAAACCGCGCTTCTGATGAAGGAAGCCGGGCTGTTCCTGCCGGGCCAGACACCGAATGCGCGGCTGCGCGTGGTGCCGTTGTTCGAAACCATCGAGGACTTGCGCCAGAGCGCGGCTGTGATGGGCACCTACTTCGATGCCCCACTGCCCAGGGCGATGATCGCCGCCCAGGGCAACCTGCAGGAAGTGATGATCGGCTATTCCGACAGCAACAAGGATGGCGGCTACGTCACCTCCAACTGGGAAATCTATTCCGGCATCGCCCGGCTGGTGGCGCTGGGCAAGGATCGCGGCATCCACATGCGCTTCTTCCATGGCCGCGGCGGCGCGGTGGGACGCGGCGGCGGCTCCAGCTTCGACGCCATCCGCGCCCTGCCCGGTGAGGCCAGCGCCCACGGCATCCGCATCACCGAACAGGGCGAAGTGGTGGCCTCGAAATATGGCGATCCGGAGATTGGCCAGGCCAGCCTGGAAACCATCGTCGCCGCCGCACTGCTGGCCGAATTGTCGCCACAGGACGATGCCGCCGATGGCGAAGGCGGCGCACTGCTGGCAAAGCTGTCGCAGATCGCCTTCGGTCATTATCGCGGCCTGGTCTATGACACACCGAACTTCGAGACCTATTTCCGCCAGGCTACGCCGCTCTTGGAAATCGCCGACCTCAAGATCGGCAGCCGCCCCGCCTCGCGCACCAAGTCGCCGAAGATCGAAGACCTGCGCGCCATTCCCTGGGTGTTTTCCTGGTCCCAGGCACGGGTCATGCTGCCCGGCTGGTTCGGCTTCGGCACGGCCGCGAACGCCGTGGGGGTGGAGCAACTGAAGCCCCTTTACAAGAAGTCGGCTTTCTTCCGCACCATGCTGGCCAACATGGAAATGGTGCTGGCCAAGTCCAGCCTTCCCATCGCCCGGCGCTACAGCGAGCTGGTAGAAGACCGCACCTTTGCGCAAACGGTCATGGCGCGGATCGAGGCGGAATGGAAAAGCACCCGCGCCGCGGTCCTGGCGATCAACGGACAGTCCGAACTGTTGGCGCAAAGCCCCAGGCTGGCGGAGTCCATCCGCAGCCGCCTGCCCTATGTGGACGCGCTCAACCATCTGCAGGTGGATCTGCTGCGGCGGCGGCGCGAAGGCGATGCCAGCCCCGATATCCATGCCGGCATCCATATGTCGATCAATGGCGTCGCGGCAGGCCTTCGTAACAGCGGCTGATAACAATAAGAGGAAACGCATGAAACGGATCTTGTTCGCAGCCGCGCTGCTGATGCCGGTTGCAGCGATGGCGCAGGAGCTGACTCGCCCGGCGCCCACCGCGGGCGACAGCCGCGAATTCCCGGCGCCGCGCATGGTCGAAGGACAGTATTGGGATGCAAGACCGCCGGAAAAGGCGGATGACAAACCGTTGTTCCCGCTACAGACCCGCGCGCCCTATCACAAGGTGCATGACTATAAAGTCACCACCATCACCGATCAGCTGCACCTGCCCTGGTCGCTGGCCTTCCTGCCGGATGGCAAGATGCTGGTGACGGAGAAATTCCCTGCCCATTTGCGCATCGTCAGCGCCGACGGCGCTATGACCGAGCCGCTGGCAGGCCTGGACGGGCTCGCATCCCTTCGTCCACTAGGATTGCTGGATGTCGCGCTGGCGCCGGACTTCCCCAAAAGCCGGCGCATCTATTTTTCGTTCTTCAACATTTTGCCCAAGGGCAACAGCAACACCTATCTGGCGCATGCCGTGCTGGATCAGGCCGGCAATGCCGTGCACGACGTGACGGTGATCTATCGCGGTGTGCCCGAGCTGCCGGAGCAGAACTTTTCCATGAAGCAGGGCGGCCGCATCGTCATCGCGCGCGACGGCACCATCTTCATGACGGTGGGCGACCGCGACGGCAACCGCAAGGCCGACTATGACCAGCAGCTGGCGCAGAAGACGGACATCGATGTCGGCAAGATCGTCCATGTGACGGCGGAGGGTTTGCCCACGCCCAACAATCCGTTTTTGAATCGTGGCGATGTGCGTCCCGAAATCTGGGCCACTGGCATCCGCAGCCCCGAAGGCTTTGCGATAGCGCCCGACGGCACCTTGTGGGAAACCGAACACGGCCCGCGCGGCGGCGACGAATTGAACAAGATCCAGCGCGGCAGGAACTACGGCTGGCCGATCATCACCCATGGCCTCGATTATCCCGGCGGCCCCATCGGCGAAGGCATTGTCGCCAAGGACGGGCTGGAGCAGCCGGTCTATTATTGGGATCCGGTGATCGCGCCTTCAGGGCTCGCTTATTATAAAGGCAAGCTGTTTCCCAAGTGGAACGGCAACCTGCTGGCGGGCGCATTGCGCGGGCTTGGCGTCTATCGCCTGGAACTGAAGAACGGCAAGGTGGTCGCGGAAGAGCCGCTGCTGACCGACCTGAAAACCCGCGTCCGCGATGTGCGGGTCGGGCCGGATGGCGCGGTCTATGTCCTGACTGAGCAGAAGGCGCTGCTGAAGCTGACACCCAACTAAGTGGAGGATTAAGAGAAGATCACCGTCTTCCTGCCGTTCAGCAGGATGCGGTGTTCGCAATGCCATTTGACGGCGCGCGCCAGGGTGCGGCTTTCGATGTCGCGGCCGACTGACACATAATCCTCCGGCCCCAGCCCGTGGGTGACGCGCTCCACCGACTGTTCGATGATGGGGCCCTCGTCCAGGGCGCCGGTGACATAGTGCGCCGTCGCCCCGATCAGCTTGACGCCGCGCTCATGCGCCTGGGTATAGGGATTGGCGCCCTTGAAGCTGGGCAAAAAGCTGTGATGGATGTTGATGATCTGGCCGGGGCGCAGGCGGCAAAAATCATCCGACAGGATCTGCATGTAACGCGCCAGCACCACAAGATCGATGCAGTGTTCGTCGATCAGCGCCGCCAGCCCGGCCTCCTGCGTCGCCTTGTTGTCCTTGGTCATCGGCAGATGGACGAAGGGAATGTTTTGTGCCTCCGCGACATCTTCATAGTCGCGGTGGTTGGAAACGATCAGCGGCACTTCGATCGGGATGGCGCCGATGCGGGTGCGGTACAAGAGATCCACCAACCCGTGGCCGAACTTCGACACCATGATCAGGGCGCGGGTCTTGCGGCTGGAATCGAAGAATTTTGCCTCCATGGCGAATTTCTGCGCGATGGCGGCGAATTCCTTTTCCAGCCAGGGAATTCCGATGCCGCCTTCCGACAGGCCGTGCACCCGCATGAAGAAGCGGCCATTGGCGCGGTCGCCGAATTGCTGGCTGTCCAGGATGTTGCAGTTGCGCTCGAACAGGAAACGCGTCACCTCCGCGACAATGCCGCGGCGGTCTGGACAGGAAACCGACAAGACGAAATCAGGCTGGCTCACCGGCAAGAGATAAGGCCGGCCGCGCTGAAGCGCAAACGGGTTAAGGGCGCGAGGCTTTTTGGCGGGGCTCCTGTTGCTTACAGCGTCATGCAGGGGGGCAGGGCCGTTCCGGTCCGGGTTGCACTCCCCTCGCCGATGGTCTGAAATCAAGACCTTAAGCCCCGCCGAAGGGGCATTTGGAGGATTTCATGAAAGTCGGTGTGTTCACGCCGTTGCTGTCGGCCCTGCCGCTGGACCAAGTGCTGAAAAAACTCAAATCGCTGAACATCGACACGGTGGAGTTCGGCACTGGCAATTATCCCGGCGACGCCCATGCCAAGCTGTCCATGCTGGACAATCCGGCGGAACTGGCCACTTTCAAGAGCAAGATCGCCGACGCCGGATTCACCATTTCCGCCCTGTCCAGCCACGGCAACCCGCTGCATCCCGACAAGACCATCGCCGATAGATATGCGCAGACCAGCAAGAAGACCATTTTGCTGGCCGAGAAGCTGGGCGTGAAGACGGTGGTGGATTTCTCCGGTTGCCCCGGCGATTCCTTTGGCGCCAAGTTTCCCAACTGGGTGACCTGTTCCTGGCCGCCGGAATATCTGGAGATTTTGAACTGGCAGTGGGACGAGGTCGTGACGCCTTACTGGAAGGCGCACGGCAAGTTCGCCGCCGACCATGGCGTGAAGGTCGCCATCGAGATGCATCCCGGCTTTGTGGTCTACAATCCCGAAACCATGCTGCGCCTGCGCGCCATCGCCGGGCCGTCGGTGGGCGCCAACCTCGACCCCAGCCATTTGTTCTGGCAGGGCATTGATCCCATCGTGGCAGTGCGCGAACTGGGTGAGGCAATCCATTATGTCCATGCCAAGGACACCCAGCTGTTCCCCACCAACCTGAAGCGCAACGGCGTGCTGGACACCAAGCCTTACACCGACGAGCGTCACCGTTCCTGGATTTTCCGCACCGTGGGTTATGGCCATAGCGCCGAATGGTGGAGCGAGTTCATCTCCACCTTGCGCATGTATGGCTATGACGATGTGCTGTCGATCGAGCACGAAGACAGCTTGATGTCGCCTGACGAGGGTCTGACCAAGGCGGCGGCGTTGCTCGCCCAGATCATCATCAAGGACAAGCCGGCCGCGGCCTGGTGGGTGTGATGGAACGCATTCGCACCGCGGTGATCGGCACCGGCTTCATGGGCCGGGTGCATCTGGAAGCGCTGCGCCGCATCGAACATGTCGATGTGGTGGAAGTGGCCGCCACCAGTTCTGACAAGGCGCGCGCCGCCGCCGAAGGATACAATGTGCTGAACAGCACGGGCGACTGGCAGGACGTGATGCGCGATCCGTCCATCGACGCTGTGCATGTCTGCACGCCGAACGATTCCCATTTCCCCATCGCCAAAGCGGCTCTGGAAGCGGGCAAGCATGTGCTGTGCGAAAAGCCGCTGGCCATGTCCAGCGCGCAAGCACGCGAGCTGACCGAGCTGGCGGCGGCAAAGAAACTGCGCAACGCGCTGTGCCACAATCTGCGCTTCTATCCGATGGTGCAGCAGATGCGCGCCATGCGCGAGGCCGGCGCCTTTGGCGAGATATTGGTGGTTCAGGGCACCTATTCCCAGGACTGGATGTTGTACGAAACCGATTGGAACTGGCGCGTCGATCCTAAGGTCAGCGGGCCGTCACGGGTGATGGCCGATATCGGCTCGCACTTCTTCGACATGGCCGAGCATGTCACCGGGTTGAAGGTTTCTTCGGTGTGCAGCGATCTGCAGATTTTTTACCCGACCCGCAAGCAGCCCAAAGGCGGCGGCGAGACATTCTCCGGCAAGACGGTTGGCGAGACCAGTGATGTCAGGATCGTCACCGAGGATTTCGGCGCCACCCTGTTCAGGATGGGCAAGGCGCGCGGCGCCATGACCGCCAGCCAGGTTTCCGCCGGACGCAAAAACGGTTTGGTGCTGGAAATCTACGGCACCAAGGGCGGCGCCACCTGGCGGCAGGAAACACCTGAGGAATTGTGGTTGGGCCATCGCGATGCGCCCAACCAGGTGCTGATGAAAGACCCATCACTGCTGGACGGGAAAGCTGCCGCCTTTGCCGATTATCCCGGCGGCCATGCCGAAGGCTATCCCGACACTCACAAGCAGCTTTACCGGCGATTCTACGCCTCAATCAGCGATCCGGCGCTGACGCCGGACTATCCGCAATTCGCCGATGGCCTACGGCAGATGAAGATCCTGGACGCGGAACTGGCCAGCCACAAGTCGCGCGCCTGGATGGACGTCGCTACCAGCTAAGCTGGATCAGCGACACGGCATGGCGCGGCATGTCGGTGGCAATCGTCACCGCACCGCCTTCCGCCGCCATCCAGCGCGGTGATTCCAGGAGCTGCAGCCCCGCCCTGGCTTTCAGTTCGGCGATCTGCTCGGGGCTGGGCTTCTGCGGCGAGCCCATTGCCTTCCACACCGTATAGGCGTTGGAGTGGGTGTCGTCGATCCGGTAATGGGTCACCAGCACGCGCGGCGCCGCTTTGGGCAAGCCCGCGACGCGAACGCTGACCGGCGTGGACGCGGCGGTTTTTTCCTCGTCATGATAATTCCACATCATCACCGCCGCTTCGCGGCCCTTTGCGGTCGCCAGTGCATCAATGTCGGGCGCGGCTCCAACGCCATTCGCCATCATCGCATCCAGCGCCACCGCACCGTCGCTGGCGGTTGACACGCGCGTGCCCTTCATCAGAGCCGCCATGCGGAAGAAATTCAGCACCGGCTTGTCGATGGTGTTGGTGGAAAGCGAGCGGAACCCTTCGAAATAATCCTTGTTCTCGAACTCGAACGACCAGCTCAGCATGGAAATCAGGTTGGCCTTGCGGCGCGCTTCCAGGTCCAGCAGCCCCTTGTAGGCGGCGGCGGTGTAAGACGGATACAGCGTACCGTTGCGATAGCCATTGGCCGGATTGACCTTCATGGAACAGGCGGCGCAGCCTTCCGGATCGGCTTCGCTGAGAATGATCGGCAGCTTAGACATGCCGTGGCGGGCCACGATCTCGAAGCCCTTGTCCACGTCGTTCAGTTCCTTGGCCAGGCCCATCGTGACCGCGCCATTCTGGATGCGCGGCTGGCCCTTGGCATGGAAGGAAATGAAATCCAGCGGCACCTTGGCAGCGGTGACATGGCCCAGAAAATCATCCAGGAATTTGTAGGCCTTGGGATTGCCCGGGCCGGTTGTGGCAGGCCCGCCCACCAGCGCGCCCGGCAGCGCGGCGCGCACACCCGCCACCGCGGTATCATAAAGCCGCCAATATTCCTCTGGCGTGCCATGCCAGTAATCGATGTCCGGCTCGTTCCACACTTCGAAATACCAGCCGCGCACGGTGTCGGCGCCATAGCGTTGGACCAGGTGCGCCGTGACCACCCGTACCAGTTCCTGCCACTTGGCGTAATCCTTGGGCGGCGCCTGCACACTGCCCGAGGTGGTGCGGCCGGGATAATGCACATGATAGTCATTGGTGCCGCTGGTGAGGTCCTTGGGCATGAAGCCCAGCTCCACCATCGGCACCACACGAGCGGCTTTATATTCGTCGAAGATACCGTCCAGGATGGTGAAATCGTAAATGGGTTTGCCGGACGCATCCTCGCGATAGACATTGGTTGAGCTCCATTTCAGCTCCGGCGTACCATCGCCGCTGGTGAAAAGATGGTGCGCCCGCACAGTGACCGGCACGGGACTGAGATCATGCAATTCGCGCAGCAAAATCTTGCCATCATGGCCGGTGGTGAAATTGGCTTCATCATAGCCGAACCAGGCATAGACCGGCCGGTAGGGCGCCAGCTTGTGGGCCAAATCCACCTTGATGCTGACCGGCTGCGCCGCTGCACTGCCACAAGCCAGCATCGCGGCCAGCACCAAAGACTGAAGTCGCATGACCCCTCCCATACCGCGTCTGTCGTGCGCGTGTAGGCCCATGCTAACCTGCGGCCGGGGAAGAATCGCCATGAAAAAAATACTGACTTTGCTGCTGTTTATGACGGGTCCCGCAGGCGCAGCTCCGTCCAGCTATCCGGCTCCCTCTTATCCAGAATGGGCTTATGCCGTGCCCACGCCGCAGAATGAAGCCACTGTACCCAAGGACGACGGCGCCAAATTCGCCCTGACCGGCGCGGCCGGTCCTTTCACCCGCGGCCAGACGGCGGGCGCCAACCACACCCCGCCCGCCGACTGGTATCCGGGCGATCATCCGGCGATGCCAAAACTGATCGCGGGCGGCGACGTGGCACGCGGGATCACCGCCTGTGCCGGCTGCCACTATCCCAACGGCAAGGGCCGGCCGCAGAACGCCAATATCGCCGGGCTGAATGCCGATTATCTGGCGCGCCAGTTGCGGGAGTTCAAATCGGGCGCGCGCCGCAGTGCCGAGCCGCGCAAGAAGAACGCCCAGCAGATGGTGGATTTCGCCAAAGCCATGACCGATGCCGAAATCACCGAGGCGGCAGCTTATTATGGCGCCCTGCCGCCCACCGTGCCGATCAAGGTGGTGCAGACCGCCGCCGTGCCGCAGATGCGCAGCCAGGAGGGCATGTGGCTGCCGCATGAAAGCGGTGCGCGCGAGCCCATCGGCGTGCGGATCATCGAAACACCGACCGATGTGGACCGCGAGCAATTGCGCGATCCCCGTGCCGGCTTCATCGCCTATGTCCCAAACGGCGCTCTCGCGAAAGGCAAGCGGCTGGCTGCCAAGCTGGGCTGCGCCGGCTGCCATGGGACGCGCCTGACCGGCGCCGATGCGCCCGGCATTGCCGGCCGCTCGCCCAGTTATCTGGCGCGGCAATTGTACGACTTCCAGCAGGGCACGCGGCATGGCGAGATGGCGGCGGCGATGCAGCCGGTTGCCGCAAAGCTGACCGCCGCCGATATCGTCAACCTCACGGCCTTTGCCGCGTCCCTTCCGGTGAAATGATGACCAAACCTGTGGTGGCGATCACCTTCGGCGATGCCAGCGGCATCGGGCCGGAACTGGTGGCAAAATTCCTGACCCGCCCGGAAATCTCGGCGGCGCAAATCGTTCTGGTGGGCGATGCCTGGGTTTGGGCGCAAGGCCAGAAGACCGCCAGCGTGTCGCCGCCCATAAAGGTCATCAAGAATTGGTCGGACGCGCGGGGTGGCGACGGCACGCCGATGCTACTGGAAATGCAGACGGTCGCGCAGAGCGACATCGTTCAGGGGCAAGTCACGGCGGCGGCAGGACGCGGCGCGCGACTGGCCCTCACCGCCTGCCTGGATGCCGCTGTGCGCGGCGATATTGATGCCGTCTGCTTTGCGCCGCTGAACAAGCAGGCGATGAAGAAAGGCGGCATGGCGTTCGAGGACGAACAGCATTTCTTCGCCGATCACCTGGGCGTCACCGGCTATTTCTGCGAGTTCAACACGCTTGGCACCCTTTGGACTTCGCGCATTTCCAGCCACATCCCGCTGGCCGACATTCCCAAATATGTCACCAAGGACCGCATCAAGGCGGCGGCGCGGCTGACCTTCCAGACCCTGAAGCGCGCTGGTTTCACCCAGCCGCGGGTGGCGCTGGCGGCGCTCAATCCCCATGGCGGCGATGGCGGCACCTGCGGGCGCGAAGAAATCGACATCATCGAGCCGGCGGCGCGTGAATTGAATGAGGAAGGCCTGCCCATCCTGGGACCCTTCCCCGCCGACACCATCTTCCTGAAGGCGCGCGACGGCCTGCTCGACAGCATCGTCACCATGTATCACGACCAGGGCCAGGTGGCGGTCAAGCTGCTGGGGTTTGAGCGCGGCGTCACTGTGGCCGGCGGCCTGCCGGTGCCGATCACCACGCCGGCGCATGGCACCGCGTTTGATATCGTGGGCCAGGGCAAGGCCAACGCCGAAGCCATGACCCAGGCCTTCCTGCTGGCGGCCAAGATGGGCGCCGCCGCTAAGTAATGTGGGCTTCGGCCTGCAGCAGGGCGCGGATGTAACCGAAATCGAAGGCGTAGCTTTCGTTGGGGCCGCTGGGATTGTCCTTGAAGCGCGGTGCATGGTCGGGCATCAGCAGCCCATCATAGCCGACTTCGCGATAGACCTTCACCGCGCGCACGAAATCCACATCGCCCTCGTCCGGAAAGGTCTCGACGAAATCGTCGCGCTTGCCCCGGATGTTGCGGAAATGGACGTTGAAGATTTTCCCGCGTGAGCCGAAGTAACGGATGACGTCGAAGATTTCCGCAGCTGGATTCTGCAGCATTTCCGACATGGTGCCCTGGCAGAAATTCAGCCCATGATAGGGATTTTCGTGGATGGCGACGAAGCGCTTGACGCCCTCCACCGTGCCCAGCACCCGTTGGATGCCCCGGTAGCCTGACGGCGGCACACCCGGGTCATGGGGATGCAGCGCCAGCTTGACCTTGTATTCGGCAGCCACCGGCACCACCCGCTCCAGGAAATAGGTGATGCGTTCCCAGAACACATCGCCCGGCACCATACCCGCCTTGGTCAGCGGCAGATCCTTGGGCGCGTCCGCCAGTTTCCAGGACGTATATAAAGCATCGCCCCGGCCCTGGACGGTGCCGCTGCGCATGGCGCCCAGCAAATTCAGCGCATACTTGATGCAGGGGATGCCCGCCGCCGCGACATTCTTGATGTGGGTCTGGAAGCCCTCGATATCGCGGTCGCGCTGCGGGCCCATCCCCAGGTTGACGGCGGGATGCTCCTGGCTGTCGACATTCTGGGTCGGCAACGCGCATTCGGCGATGTCCATGGTCAGCTTGTGGCGCTCGCACAGGTCACGCGCCGTCTTAAGCTCATCCACCGTGGCATAGACGCGGGTGGGATCGGCCATCTGGGCAGTGCAGCCCACGCCATCCACCCCAAAGCGCGCCAGATAGGCGGCGGCCTTGTCGGTCAGGATGCCCTGCATCTCATGGCCGACACGCGCCTTAACGGGCTTCAGCGGCGCTTTGCGCGCGGGTGCGGCTTGCGCGGCGGGCACGAGGGGCACGGCGGCGGCCACCCCTAAGGCCGTGACAAAGCGGCGGCGATTTTCCATCACAAACTCCTATTTCGGGCCGGGCAAGGTCCGGTATGCCGCGCGGTCCATCTGGAACGAGCTGATCCACAACGTGTCGCCGATCACCAGTCCGGTGGCGATGCCGCCGAAAGCCGGATTGGGTTCGCCATAGGCCAATATCTTCCGGGTCATGGCCTTGGGGTCCAGCTGCGACACCACCCAGCCGCGATGGCAATTCATGTTGCCATGCGCGTCCTGGATTTGTTTGCGGGTGCCGCCGCAGGCCGGCTCGTCGAACATCATGCCCGCCGCGATCAGCCGGTTTCCGCTCCAATGGATATTGTCCAGATTGTACCAGGGCGTCTTGATGGTGCGCGCCGGTTTGCTGGTGTCGGCGCGGTTGTAAATCGCCACCGTCTGGGTGCCAGAGACAGCGATGTAGAACTCCGTCTCATCCGGCGAAATCTCGATGCCGTTGTTGCCGGGCAGTTCGGTGCCGGGCAGCAGGCGGAGCTTCTTCTCCGCGGGCGTCCATTCCCACACCCCGCCGGTGACGTTACCGCTGATGAAGTCGGTGGCGGTCCCGTGCATCTGCACATCGGCCAGGATGGTACCGTCCTTCGCCGCCGTCACGCTGTTGGTCTTGAAATCGGCCGGCAGCTTGACGCAGCCCGTCCAGCTGATCGCCGGCTCGAGCCCTCGCCCATCCACGGCAAAGATCTGGATGCTTTCGAACGGCGCATGGGTGACCGAATACAGCGTGTAGGTGCCGGCCACGGCGGCCGGCCGCAGCGCCAGGCCGTGGCTGTTGAAGCTGGCGGGCGCGCTGGCACAGTCCGGATACAGTTTGCGGTCCGCCTTCACTGCGCCGGTGAAAAAGCGCTTGGCCGTCTTGGCCTGGCTGTCGATCAGGAAAATGCCGCCATGGTCGCCCATGCCGCTGGCGATGATCCATTTACCGGCGCCGATCTGCAGCAGGTCTTCCGGCTGATCCAGGCCGCAAACGAAGTTCAGCCCCATGGACGGGGCGCAAGGCGCGGACTCGGTGGCGGGATGGGGCACGCCTTGCGGCGCTTGCGCAAAAGCAGCCAGCGGCAGCAGCAAGGCTGCGGCGATGGGCAGAACTTTCATGGCGCTTCCCCTTTTTGCGGGAAGCCTAGCCGTTATTTGGGTGGCGGCAAATCGCCCAGTGCCGCCAGATCAGGCCGGACGCTCACCGTATCGGCGGTGGGAAAGCTGCGTGGCACGCGCTGGGTGACGCGCCCGGTCGCCGCCCATTCGGTGCCGCGCTGGAAGGTCACGGCAAACCCAACACAGGCCAGGGCCGCCGCGTCATGGCCCATGGTGGTGTGAAAGATGCGGCCCTTGCCCCAGCGAAGCGTCATCAGCATGGGCTCGTCAAAACCGGTGCCACGATTGGCGGGGTCGGCATAGGCGGTGGCCAGGACCGTCATGTTCTTCCCCGGCCCGCGCAGGCGGCCATAAAGCTCGTCCCCGGCATGCATCCAGGCGGGCGGCAGCCCACGCAGGATGGGATGCTGCGGCGCGCGCGCGATGACCTGAAAGGGCTTGCGCAAGCCATGCTGTCCGGCCGCACCCGGCGCGCTGTCCGATGTCAGCTTGCCGTTCTGGAAATACCAACTGGGGCCGGCCGGCGCGTCGCGTCCACGCCAGCCCCCCAACCCCGTCATCTCGTTGAAGGCCGTCCAATCCGGAAAGGCGTTGTCAGCGGCATGCACCACCACCAGCCCGCCGCCATTCTTCACATAGGCCTCAAACTCCGCTTTCAGCGGCGCGGGCCAGTCCTGTGCGTCATAGTTGAGCACCACCACCTGATAGGCCGAGAAATCGGGATGGAAACCGGAAAAGTCGCCATCGGCGGGCGGCGCGCTCACCACAGCCACCGCGAACAGGCCGGTCTCGTCCAGTTCACGCTTCATGACCTGGCTGGTGTGCTTCCAGTCGTGATAGGCGGCGGCGCTGGCGCCATCCAGGATCATCACCTTGACCGGGGCCGCAGCGGCGGATGCGCTCCACAGCGCTAATAATGCGGCCAGGAACCACCTCATGTCATTTCTCCGGATCGCCGGCGACAAAGGCCGAACAACAGGGCTTGCCGATGGCATGAAGTTCCATCACTTCCGCACGGGTGCCGTCGGGATCCAGGAGGTTCAGCTGCCATTTGGCATCGCGCCCGATCTTAGGCACCGCCTGCTGGCCCCTGGCATCCACCTGGCCTTTCAGCCGGTCACCGTTCCACAACACGGTATAGGCCGCTTCCATGTTGGGCACGCCCAGCGCGAAATGATTCAGCACACCCAGGCTGGCCTGGCTCATGGTGGCGGGAATGCCACGCGTGTCCGGCGTGCCCACGATCATATATTCCAGCCAGTCCGTCCCGCCCGGCACTTGCTGCGAAACCCAGCTGGTCACATCGTCTTTCATGCCGCCGGACCAATAGGGCCGAAACCCTAATATGTCGCGGTAGAAGCTATCCTCCAGCTTGCGGTCATGGATGATGAAACCGGCATGGATGATGTGGGTGGAAAGCCCGCCATCGGCGATCGCGGGCGCGGTGGCGGGCGGCTGGACGAATTCAATGATATTGCCTTCCGGATCCTTCACCTGGAACCATTGACTGTCGTTGGCGCCCCGGTTGAGCTTGCGGGGCACCGCCACGCCTTTGAACATCAGATAGCGGCGCATGCCTTCGGCATCGCTGACATTGAAGGCGGTGTGATCCAGCCGGTTGATACCGCTGCCCGGCGGCAGGGGCAGTACTTCCACGAATTGCAGCGGCGAAAAATGGTAGCGCGTCCCTGCTTCATTTTCCGCGTCCGGCTGCTTTGCCGCGCCCAGGTCGTGGACGTAGAAGCTTTCCGCCTTGGCCGCGTCCGAACTATAGACCGCCAGATGCGACACGCCGGTGATCAGCGGCCGTGCCGGCTGGGCGATCACCGGAGCAGCGGCCATGAAGAACACAAGCGTCAGGCCTGCCCCGCTCAGTCGTGATTCCATGATGCGCCCCCTGTCCAGGCCGGGAGTATAGCGCCTGGCGGCCCGGCGACAAAGAAACGGGCGGAGCCAAAGACTCCGCCCGAAGCGCCCTAAGGGGAAGCGGGCTAGTACGCGTAGCGCAGGCCCAGGAAATAGTTCGAGCCGGTATAGTGGTTGTAATACAGCCGCTGGCCGATGGAATCCGCCAGCTGGGTGCTGGACTGGTTGGTCAGGTTGATGCCGTCGAAGGTGACGGTGAAGTTGTCGTCGATCCGGTAGCTCGCCGAGGCGTCGATGTTCAGGGTCGAAGGGTTGGTCAGGAAGTCGTTCAGGTTGCCCGGATTGACGCCGCCCGCCGGAATGTACTTGCTGCGGAACGAGGCGGTGCCGCGCACTTCCAGCACGCTGTCATCGTAATACAGCGTGGCGCTGTAGGAGGTGCGCGACAGGCCCGTCAGGTCGGTCTTGGCGAAGATCGAGCCGTCGGCATTGTAGTAATTCTGCTGCGCCTGCACGAAGGTGACGTTGCCGGTGAAGCCCGTGTTGGCCAACGGCCCGGGCAGGAAGTCGAACGGCTGCTGCAGCGAGATTTCCGTGCCGTAGAGCGGCGCGCCCTTGGTGTTGATCGGCTTTTGGAAGGACCAGATCGCCGCCTCGTTGCACCCGGTGGCCGGCGGCGCAACATACGCCACGCCACAGCCCGCGATCGCCAGGCTGTTGGGCACGCCGTCGGTGTTGGTGTTGAACGGAATGTTCTGCCGCAATGTCTGGATCAGCGTATCCAGGTGCTTGTAGAAGAACGAGACTGAAAACAGCGAACCCTTGTGGTAATACCATTCGAACGACAGGTCCGCCGTCTTGGCCCGGTACGGGTTCAGGTTGGGATTGTTCTCGGTGACGTTGAAGTTGGAGCCCGTCACCGTGGCGGTGGCGCCGCCCGGCAACAGGCTGCCCAGATCGGGACGCGCCATCACAAAGGCCGCGCCGCCGCGGATCAGGAAGTTGTCGGCCGGCTCCAGCACCGCATTCACCGACGGCAGGAAGTCGTGATAGGTGCGCGACAGCTGCGTGGTGATGATCGACTTGGCGACCGGATCGAAGCTGTAGCCTGTGGAATTCTGGGTGGTCTCGACATAACGGCCGCCGATATTGCCGCGGAAGGGCACGCCATAGAATTGCGTATTCCAGTCGGCCTGGATCCAGCCGCCGATATCGCTTTCATGCACGATGCCGTTCTGGCTGAGGAACTGCCCCGGACCTTGCTGGAAGGCGCCGCAGCCCGGCGACACATTGCACGGCGCCGCGCCGGCCGACTGCACGGTCTGGAAGGAGGTCGGGTTGAAGATCTGGAACTGGTTGTTGAAGCCGTTGATGTTGGGGACCGCCCAGACGGTGGGCGTGCCGGCCCCGGCGGCGATGCCATGCAGGTTGACCAGCTGGGTGTTGGCCGCCAATGCCGCGTTGGTGGCGATGGCCGCGGGGATCACATTGTCCTGGCTGGCGGTGGTGCCGTTGGTGCGCGCCGTGATGGTCGCGCTGTAGCCGTAATTCTTGTAATCGATGCCGCCCTTGACGTTCAGCCAGTCGAACGCCTTCCAGGCAAAGTCAGCCTGGATGGTGCGGTAACTGTTATGGACGTAGTTCTGGCGCTCGCGGATCTGTGACAGGAACCAGCCATTGGTGTTGGTCACGTCGACATTGCCGTAAGTCAGGGCCGGAAGCCGGCTCAGGTCCCCGCGATAATCGAACGAATAGGGATTGGCCAGGCTGCCCGCGCCACCCGCCTGCCCGCCGGGGCAGCCTGCGGTGGTGCCGGTCGTAGAGGTGCCGGCCGTGCAGTTGTAATCCATCGTCAGGGTGGTCTGGATGGGATTGTTATGGTTGGACTGGGAGAAGCCCAACAGGCCGTGGATCTTGAACGTGTCACTGAACTGGTGATCGGCATCCAGCGTGATTTCGGTGAAGCGGGTGTCGAGATGGTCCAGGCGATGCTCGGACCGCAGCCCCACATTGGTGGCCTGCACATAGTTCAGATTGTTGGTGGTGGGATCGACGTTGTAATTCAGCACTCCGATGCTGCCCAGGCCCAGGATGGGCGCGCCCAGCCCCGCGATGGTGTTGCTGACATTGTTGTTGGAGAAGGATTCCGCCTCCAGATAGGCCTCGTTGCGCGTCACCGCGAAATCAGCGAACAGCGCATCCAGGGTGAAGAGCGTCGCATCGTCGGGCTGGTACTGCACAGACCCGGTCACGCCCAGGCGCTTTTCATGGTTGGTGATGTCGTCATAGCGGGGGAAGCGGGGATGGAACGCCTCGTTCACCACGTCGTAATTGTTGGGCAGGGTGCCCGAAACAAAGTTGGCGCCGTTGGCGAGCGAACCCACCGTCTGGCGATTGGGCGCGGTCGCCGACGCCGCGGTAAAGGCCTGGGTCGCGGCGGTTCCAGACAGCGCACCCGGCGGATTGAAGGCGACGTAACCGAAACGCTGGCCCGTGGCGCATTGCGAGGAGGCGCCCGGCACATTGGTGACGCAGCCGGCGATGTTGGGCTGGCCATGGCTGGCGCTCTGCGCGGTGTTGTCGTTCTGGAAACGCACCGAGCTGGAGCCGACTTCGTTGCTGTTCTGGATCTGGTAGGCGGCGGAAACCAGCACACCCAGCCGTCCGCCCATGAAGGTGTCGGAGATCAGGCCGGCGAAACGCGGATTGAAGTTGCCGGACAGATCGTTGTAGCCCGCCTGCCCCGAGGTCACGAGGATGAAGCCCGGCTTGTCGAAGGGATGGGCGGTGTGCAGGTCGACCGTGGCGCCCAGCGAGCCTTCTTCCACTTCGGCCGAAGCAGTCTTGTGGACGGTGAGCTGGCTGAACAGTTCGGAGGCGAAAACATTGAAGTCGAAGGAGCGGCCACGATTGGCGCCGCCCGAAATGTCTTCCGCGCCGGTGGTGGCCAAGGCTTCCATGCCGTTGATGCGCACGCGGGTGAAGGTGGAGTTCAGGCCGCGCACCGAAATCTGGCGGCCCTCGCCCTGGTCACGCGCCAGGGTGATGCCGGGAATGCGCTGCAGCGATTCCGACACATTCAGGTCTGGAAACTTGGCGATGTCCTCAGCCAGGATGCTGTCGGACACGTCCAGCGACTGGCGCTTCATGTCCAGCGACTGTTCAAGGCTGGAACGGAAGCCGTTGACCACCACGGTTTCCACCGGAGCCGGGGCGCCGCCAGCGGTCTGCGGCGCCTGTTCGACCGCCCGGCGCATGAAAGGGCGGCGCACGATCAGTCCGCTGGAGCCGTCGGAAACCACTTCCAGGTCGGTGCCGACCGTCAGCATGGACACCGCCTTGCGGGCGTCCATGTCGCCGGAAATCGCGGGCGCCTTCAGGCCTTCCACGGATTCAGGGGTGAAGAGGATGCTCTCGCCGGTCTTCTGCGCCACGCTGCGCAGTGCGTCGGACATGGGCTGCGCCTGCAGGGACAGCTTGGCGTCCTGCGCGGCGGCGGCGGCATTGATGGACAGGACGGCGGCAGTGCTGAACAGGACCGAGCGCAGCGCGCTCCAACGTGAAATCGCCATATCTTCCCCTCTGGCTTCGGCCGCTGACGGGCCGCTATGGAGAACAGACGTTCGGGGCAATCACTTTCCCCACCCCCTTTTCAGGGATCGCTATCGGCCGTGAGGATCAGGGTATCGCCCACCTGGCGGACATTGACGGGAAGCAGCTTGGAGAGTGCGCGCGCAAAGGCGGCATTATCCCCCACCCGGTACATGCCGCTGACCTTCAGGCCGGCCACGGCGGGCTCCACCGCAAGCTTGGCGGTGGAATAGCGGTTCATTTCCCCGACCGCCTGGGCCAGATCTTCCTTGTCGAACATCTCATAGCCGGTCTGCCAGGCCAGGACATGGGACATTTCGGGTTTGTCGCGTTTTTCCACCTCGTTGGATGCCACAAGCCTGTCGCCGGCCTTGAGCCGTTCGCCCTCGCCGCCCCCGGCCGCGGCCGGTTTCACATCGGCCTCGCCATGGATCAGCACCACCTGGACCTTGCCGTCTTCGCAGCGCACATCGAAATTGCAGCGGGTGGCCACGATCTTGTGCTGGGCCGCCTCGACGATGAAAGGCCGCGCCGGGTCGGGCACGACGCGGAAATTGGCCCGGCCATATTGCATGTCCACGGTGCGGGCGGTTTCGCTGAAGGACACGGATATGCGGGTCTGGGCGTCCAGGAAAAGCTGGCTGCCGTCATCCAGCGACACATGCTTCTGTTCGCCCACGTCGGTCTCATAAACCTTGGCGCTGGCCGAGCGCCAGAACAGGCCGCTGCCACCAGCGACCGCCAGAAGGCCTACACCCGCCAGAAGCGCGCGGCGGCTGGCCATCGAACGGGTGCGCGGGGTGCGGCGAAAATCGGCGCGCAGGTCGGTCAATCCGCCCACATCGCTCCAGGTCCGGTCGACCGCCTCAAAGGCGATTCCATGTTCAGGCCGGGCGGCCAGCCAGGCGCGAAACGCGGCCTCGTCGGTGCTATCGCGGTCCTCGGCATGCAACCGGGCCACCCATGCGGCTGCCTCCGCCCTGGTTTCGGGTGACGGCACAGGCTCGTGCATCCTCACCATCCCTGCGTCCATTCGGTGAGAAACAGGGCGGCCTTGGCGATGTGTTTTTCCACCGCGCTCTGGCTGATTCCCAGCTGCGCGGCGATTTCGCGGTACTTCATGTCATCAAGCCGGTGCATCAGGAATACTTCGCGGGTGCGTGGTGTCAGGCGGGACAGCCCCTCCCGGACCCTGTCTAGACGAGCGCGGGAGGCTAAAACCTCATCCTGCAGGGGCGAATTTTCCCGTGCCCCCGCCTCTTCGGGGGTGACATCGGCGATGAAACGGTCGTGCCGGTAGTTGTCAACGCCGATGTTGACGGCCGTGCGCACCAGGAAAGCGCCAACATTTTCAACTGTCTGCTGGGCCCGGTAGCGCAGCAGGCGCAGATAGGCGGCGTGCAGAAGCTCTTCGGGATCGGCGCGGCCGCGGGTTCGCGTGCGCACTTCCCTGATCAGCCTGTTCCAGAATTCGCGGTTTACCGGAATGTCGGACATGGCTCCCCCGAGCCGGACAACTATAACGCCCAAAAATTCACCTGCGCAAACCTGCGCCTTGCAGCTGCGCAAAGGCCAATGCCATTCCGGCATTGATAACGCTGTTGCAGTGCAGTGCGGCATGACCGGAAAAGTAAATGCGCGCCAGATGCGTTTGCCTGTTTGCGAGGCAAATCCCCGTGATTGTTATTCTTTTTAACGCCGCCCGCGCATTTTGTTCTGCGCGCCAACCCGGCGCGGGTGTAGATTCTGTATCAACAAATCCGCGGCACGACGGATCCCTTCAGGGAGTGTTCCATGAAACTGCTTCTCACCGCGGCGGGTCTCGCCGCACTGCTGGCCTCGTCTGCGCAGGCCGCGCCCGAAATCCAGCAGGTCATCTACAATGTCAGCGCTGCCACCCGATGCTCGGACGCCGCCGCCGGTTTTGGCGAACTCAAGATCGGTCTTGCCGCCTGCGACGTCGCGCTGAAAGACCCCCACATGATCCATGTCGCCGAACTGATGGTGGACCGCGGCGTAATCCAGGCGCGGCTGGGCGACAATGCGGCGGCACTCAGCGATTATAACGGCGCCATCGCGCTGAATGGCGAATTGGGCGATGCCTATATCAGCCGCGCCGGCGTGCTGGTAGCGATGAAACGCTATGACGAAGCCCGGACCGATATCGCCGCTGGACTGGCGCTGAACCCCAGCAATTTGCATACGGCCTATTACAGCCGCGCCGTGATCGAGGAAGAAAGCGGCGACGTGAAGGCCGCGTACCGGGACTACAACCAGGCGCTGGCGATCAAGCCGGACTTCGCACCGGCCAGCCGCGAACTGTCACGCTTTAGGCGCGTGACCCCGTCGCGGGGCTGAAACAGCAAACGTCCGTTTAAAGGGCGAGCATAAAACTCCGCTGCGGGGGAACCCCCGTGGCGGATTTTCTTTTTAGACAGACGATTAGTCCTTGCGGAAAATGCTGTCCGGCAAAAATCGCGGACGCATCCCGGCATTGGCGACGCGGGTGGTGATGGCAGCAACAAAGGCGTCCAGCTTCACCGCCTCGTCCTTCAGGATCGGCTGCTCCAGGTCGTCAGACGGGGAATGATAGCGGTTGGCGCGCCAGTCATGCTCGATGGCGAATTCCGGCGTATCCTTGGCGAAGCCGAACTTGAACACCAGCGCCGGCACGCCCTGGCGCACAAAGCTGAACTGGTCGGTGCGGATGAAGACGTTGCGATCCGGCAGCGGGTCCGGCACGGTCTGCAAGCCTTGCTCCACTGCCACCGCACGCATGTCAGCACCCAGGCTGCTTTCATCCTGGCCCGGTGCATAGACGCTTTTGAGCGGCCATAGCGGCAGTGGCATGTCGAAATTCAGGTCCGCCACGATACTGCCCTTTGGCACCGTGGGACGGCGGGCATAATAGCTGGAGCCGAGCAGGCCCTTTTCCTCGGCAGTGAACAGCAGAAACAGAATGGAACGCTTGGGCCTCGCGGCCGTCTTGAGGCGATGGGCGATGTCCAGCACGGTGGCGACGCCGGAGGCATCATCCATCGCGCCATTGTAGATCGCATCGCCCTTGATGGGTGCACCGATGCCCAGATGATCCAGGTGCGCGGACACCGCGACATATTCCGACTTCAGCTTCGGGTCACTGCCCTCCAGCTTGGCCACGATGTTGGGCGAGGTCAGCAAGCTGTGCTTTGTGACGATGCTGGCTTTGAGGCGCAAGGGCAGCGAAAAACGCGGCACCGGCTTGGAGCTGTCTGCCAGCGCCGCCAGTTCGGCGAAGCTGTGGCCGCTTCCTTTCAACAAGGCTTCGGACTTGCCGGGATCGAAGGTGGCGGTGAAGAAAGCGCCCTTGGTGTCGCGCAAGGCCCCGTCGGCCAGGTACATGCCGGGCCCGCGCGCCAGCAGCTTCTGGCGCTCCCAGGCGATTTCCACCTGCTTTTGTGTGGTGAGTGCGATCACGCCCAGCGCGCCCAGCTTGCCCAGCTCTTCGTTGCGCTCGAAGCGGGCGTTGGACTTGATGGCGCCGGAAATGTCGGCCGGACCGCCGGTGATCACCACCACGATCTTGCCTTTCAGATCCTGGCCGGCGAAATCGTCGTAACCCTGCTTGGGCAAATGCAGGCCATAGCCGATGAAAACCAGCGGCGCATCCACCGTCTCGGGGCGCGGGCCGCCGCCGGCGGTGATCAGCATCTCGTCGCCGACTTTCAGCGGCGTGGACACGCCATCCGCCGCCAGTTCGGCCTTGCTGGCGTCCTGATCGACAAGCTGCTGCTCGAACGAGACCGGCTGCAGGTAACCGTCCATACCGGCAGGCTTTAGGCCCTCTTCCTTCAGCCGCGAAATCACATAAGCCGCAGCCCGGTCATAGCCCGGCGAGCCGGTGAGTCTTCCTTCCATCCCGTCATTGGCCAGCGCGCTGACATCGGCCCACCATTGCGCCGCGGCGTCCGCCGCCAGAGCGGGTACCGGCAGCGCCAGCATGAAATAAAACAATACAGCGCGCGGTGACGTGAACATCGTGATCCTGATCGCAGGTGACCTGGCGACCGTGCCACGCGCGCCAAGAGGCTGCAAAGAGGCGCGACCTGACATTTCTGTTGCCGCCCCGAAAGGCAGCATGCTGGCGCACATTTGGGCAAAAGTATTTTCGCGAAGCCACGTTGCACCTGCACAGTGCCACCGCTTTAATCCTTGCACGGCCGGGGAAGAATCGCGCGCCGCAAGTGCCGGAACAGGCGCAAAACGGGGATTTTCCAGGACGGGATCGGTGTCGCGCTTTGCGGCACATAACCAGCGTCTGGGAGAAAGCCTTTGACCGACCAACCGATCGCCCCCAGCCGGCGCTCTCTTCTCAACATGATCGGCCTCGCCGCGGGTACGACGGCGATGTACCACGCCATGACCCAGATGGCCCTGGCCGACACCTCGACCTTCAAGGGACCGATCAAGCTGTCGCCGCCGCCCGCCGGCGCCTCGGTGCTGGTGTTGGGCGCCGGCATCGCCGGCATGGTCGCGGCCATGGAGCTGCGCGACGCCGAATATAAGGTCACGGTGCTGGAATATAATGGCCGCCCCGGCGGGCGGAACTGGTCGCTCTATGGCGGCGACACCTATACCGAACTGGGCGGCGCCACCCAGCATGTGCAGTTCGATCCCGGCCAGTACATCAATCCCGGCCCCTGGCGCCTGCCCTATCACCATCAGGGCATCCTGCACTACGTGAACCGGCTGAACGTGGCTTTGGAGCCCTTCACCCAGGTCAACTACAACGCCTATGTCCATTCCACCACCGCTTTTGACGGCAAGCCGCAGCGCTATCGCACGGTGCAGGCCGACTTTTATGGCCAGGTGGCCGAACTGATGTCCAAAAGCACCAAGCAGGGTGCGCTGGATCAGGATGTGACCAAGCAGGATCGTGAAATCCTGATCAACGCGCTGAAAGAATGGGGCGCGCTGGATGCCGACAACAAATACGCCACCGGCCTGGAAGCGGGCGAACGCCGCGGCTTTGCCAGCGATCCGGGCGGCGGGCTGAACAGCGTGGCCATCGCGGGCAAGCGCATCGAGATGGGCGACCTGCTCAAGTCCGGCCTGTGGTCGGCGATCGGCGCCGGCCTCGCCTATGACATGCAAAGCACGATCTTCCAGCCCAAGGGCGGCATGGGCCAGGTCGGAAAGGCCTTCGGCAAGGCGCTGGAGCCGCTGATCCAGTACAATTGCAAGGTCATCGACATCAAGCAGGGCGACAAGGGCGTCACCGCCACCTATATCGACTCCCGCACCGGCGGCACGCCCAAGACCGCGTCCGCGGACTGGTGCGTCTGCACCATCCCCGCCTCGGTGCTCAGCCAGATCCCGATGAATGTCGGCGGCCCGATGAAGGCGGCGATCAACCAGATCCCCTATATGGCGGCGCTGAAGGTCGGCCTGCAGATGAAGCGGCGTTTCTGGGAACAGGACGAGCATATCTATGGCGGCGTGACCTACACCAACCAGCCCAACACCATGATCGGCTACCCCCAGTGGGACTTCTTCTCCAAGGGCAAGGGCGTGCTGCTGGGTTCCTATTGCTTCGGCACCCCGGCCTATATCGCCGCGGCCAAGCCGCCGGAAGAGCGCATCAAGGACGCGCTGGAATACGGCGCCAGAATCCATCCACAATACAAAGACGAATTCGAGACCGGCGTGGCGGTTGCCTGGCACCGCGTACCCTGGACGCTTGGCTGCGCCGGTTTCTGGACCGAGGAAGCCCGCGCCAAGCATTACGACAATCTCTGCGCCGTTGACGGGCGCATCGTGCTGGCGGGCGAACATGCCTCGCGCATTCCCGCCTGGCAGGAAGGCGCCGTGACCAGCGCGCTGGATGCCATTGAACGCCTCCACAAGAAAGCGATGAGCGCCTGATCATGAAAAGCAAGATGACCATCCGCTTGGCTGCCGCCGCCCTGGCGCTGACCGCGACCGCCGCACTTAACACCGCAGCTTGGGCCGACACCGCCGGCCCCGCGCCCAAGCCCGATGCGCACGGCCCCAACATTTCCGGCTTCTTCTCGCCCTTCCCCTTCCAGGGCGGCGAGGCGATCTACAAGGGCGTATGCCAGGGCTGCCATATGGCCGACGCCAAGGGCGCGGTGGGCGCGGGCATGTATCCCGCACTGGCCAAGAACGAGCATCTGGAAACCGCGGCCTATCCGGTCGGCATCGTGCTGAAGGGCCAGAAGGCGATGCCGTTCTTCGCCCTGCAGCTCAATGACCAGCAGATCGCCGATGTGGTGAACTATGTGCGCACCCACTTCGGCAACAAGTACAAGGACAAGGTGAAGCCAGAAGACGTCAAGGCGCTGCGCTAGGCATTCCATCCGTAAAGAAATGCGCGGCCGACATAAGCGGGCCGCACGTCGCCAATTTGGCCGCCGAATGGCGCGGCTGTACCAGGGAGAAAGAATTTGACCGACCAACCCACTGCGCCCAGCCGGCGCTCCTTGCTCCACATGATCGGCGTCGTGGCAGGCAGTGCCGCCATGTATCACGCCATGACCGAGATGGGTTATGCGGACGAATCCACCTTCAAGGGCCCGGTCAAGCTGTCACCGCCGCCGGCCGGCACTTCGGTGCTGATCCTGGGCGCTGGCGTGGCGGGCATGGTCGCGGCCATGGAGCTGCGCGATGCCGGCTATAAAGTGCAGGTGCTGGAATATAATGGCCGCCCCGGTGGCCGGAACTGGACGCTGTATGGCGGCGATACCTATACCGAACTGGGCGGCTTCACCCAAAAAGTGGGCTTCGATCCGGGCCAGTACATCAATCCAGGCCCGTGGCGCCTGCCCTATCACCACCAGGGCATCCTGCATTATGTGAACCGGCTGGGCGTGGCGCTGGAGCCCTTCACCCAGGTCAATTTCAACGCCTATGTCCATTCCACCAATGCCTATGACGGCAAGCCGCAGCGCTATCGTCAGGTCCAGGCCGACTTCCACGGCCACGTCGCCGAACTGCTGGCCAAGACCACCAAGCAGGGCGCCCTGGACCAGTCCGTGAGCAAGCAGGACCGCGAGATGCTGATGGTGGCGCTGCAGAACTGGGGGGCACTGAACGGCAATTACGAATATGGCAAGAGCGTCGAGTCTTCGCTGCGCCGTGGCTTCGACGTGGACCCCGGCGGCGGGCTGAACTCGGTACCGGTGCCGTCCGAACCGCGGGCGCTGAGCGAGGTGGTGCAGTCCGGCCTGTGGGCCGCCATCGGCGCCAGCTGCAATTACGAGATGCAGAGCGCCATCTTCCAGCCCAAGGGCGGCATGGGGATGATCGGCAAGGCCTTCGGCAAGGAGCTGGGACCGCTGATCCAGTACAATGCCAAGGTCATCGACATCAAACAGGATGAGAAGGGCGTCACCGCCACCTATATCGACAGCCGCACCGGCGGGGAAAAGCGCAC
>CANCMM010000002.1:0-35725 GCA_947379335.1 Alphaproteobacteria bacterium
GACCAGGCCAACCAGAATGGCGAGTATGTGCCGCAGGTCCAGCTTCGCTACTCGCCTCCTGCCGGTCACTTCCGTGCCTTGCGCGCCCTGCGGGATTCATCCCAGGACGCCCAGCCCAGCATGCCGCCGAACAGGGAAAAGGCGCAAACGATAAAGATGACGACTTCAAGATCATGAATGGGCATTTGGCTCTCCTTCGTTTGGTGCACGTTGGGACATGGTTCAGTGGTGCGCGTTGATGTCGATCAAGCCGGGGTGTCCCCGGCCCACGGGGCCGGGGACGTATCGGGCTCACCTTGGGCTGGGGGGCGGGTCAGGCGGCCAGATCTTCCAGTACGTCGCTGTTGAGGATTTTCACTTCGCGGGTGCTGGGCAGGGCGATAACCTTGTCGCGCTCCAACTGGGTCAGGCTGCGCGAGACGGTTTCGATGGTCAGGCCCAGGTAATCGGCAATGTCCTGGCGGGTCATGGCGAGATGGAGAACCCGCTTGTTCGCCGACTGCTTGGCCCAGCCAAGCAGGAAAGCGGCAACCTTTTCGGCGGCGCCCCGGCGACCCAGCAGCAGGCAGTGGGCTTGTGCCGACACCATGTTCTGCATGGCGTACTGGAACAGCTGGCGGCTGATGGTCTGGTCCTTCCGGGCCAGCGTTTCAACAATGCGGCGGCGATAGCAAACCAGTATGCAGTCGCTGACCGCCTCGGCCGACATCAGCCGCTCTTCATCCAGTTCGAGCCCGAACAGGTCACCGGCAACGTGGAAGGCTTCGATCTGGCGCCGGCCATCGTTGAGAAATTTGCAGGCCCGGACAACTCCCGAAACCACCTTGTAGAACACATCGGTGTCGTCGCCCTCGGCGAAAATCTCGCGCCCCTGGGCGATATGGATAACGGTCCCGGCAGTGCGGAGGGGCTCCTGGAGGTCCTGTTCGGCCATCCAGTTCGTGCGGGCCTCGACGGCCGCGGAAACTCGTGTGCTGATCGCCATCTGTACCGTCATCGCTGTCTCCTGAGGCGGGTTTACCCCTTTGGTTTAGCGGCCGGCGGTGGCTTCAGATATTCGGTATTCCCCTTAGGGACTCTACGTAGTCAGGGACTGATAATGACTTTCAAAGCCCGGGTTTCGGCTGCCCGGCCGAAGGTGTCATAGGCATCCAGGATACGGTCCAGGGTATAGCGGTGGGTTATCAGGGGCGCCGGATCCAGGCTTTTGGCCGTGATTGCACGCAGCAGCATGGCGGTGGCGGCCGTATCCACCAGGCGGGTGGTAATGGTGATATTCCGCGACCAAAGCAGTTCCAGGTGAAAATCCGCCTTGCAGCCATGGACGCCGACATTGGCGATGGTACCGCCCGGCGCCACCAGCGACTGGCAAAGTTCGAATGTCGCCGGAACGCCGACCGCTTCGACCACAGTGTCCACGCCGACCCCGCCGGTCAGGGCCATGACCTGCGCCACGGTGTCTTGTGTGCCGCTGTTGATGGTGTCGGTGGCGCCGAAGCGCCGGGCGACCTCCAACCGGTTGTCGTCCAGGTCGATCAGGATTGTCCGGGACGGCGAGTAAAACTGCGCGGTCAGCAGGGTTGCCAGGCCGATGGGCCCGGCGCCAACGATTGCGGCGGTAGCGCCCGGCGCGATCTTGCCGTTCAGTACGCCGCACTCATAGCCGGTCGGCAGGATGTCGCTGAGCATGACCAGTGCTTCTTCATCCGCGCCTTCCGGCAGGCGGTAAAGGCTGGTATCGGCATGGGGGATGCGGACATATTCCGCCTGTGTGCCGTCGATGGTGTTGCCCAGGATCCAGCCGCCGCTCTCGCAATGCGAATACATGCCGCGGCGGCAATAATCGCACTTCCCGCAAGACGAGATGCAGGAGATCAGAACCCGGTCACCGGGCCTGAACCGCGTGCAGCCGGCGCCGATGCTGTCCACGATGCCGACGCCCTCATGGCCGAGAATGCGGCCGGGCACGCAAGTGGGAACGTCGCCCTTCAGGATGTGGAGATCGGTGCCGCAAATCGTGGTTTTTGTGATTTTGACGATGGCATCGCCTGCTGTCTGCAGGATGGGCTTTGGGCGATCCTCCAGCGCTTTGAAGCCGGGACCGCGATAAACCAGGGCTTTCATGGGCCAAATTCCGCTTTTGATTGAATCGGATAATGGCAAGTGGCGCAGCCATCGCCTTGATGCCGATCAAGACTTCTGGCGATTACGCCAGCGCGCGGCTAGGGTATCGGCCATGACGGTCGCCCCCGATATTTCCGGCCTGAGCCCGCCAGAAACCGACGCTGCATTGGACGCGGCGGGAGCGGGGACATGGCGTTGGCATCTGGCGCAGGAGCGCGTGATCCTTTCCCCCCGCGCCGCGAAGCTTCTTGGTGCGCCTGCGCCCGAACTGCCGCGGGAGGCTTTCCTGGCGCTTGTCCACCCCCATGACCGCAAGGCGATGGAACGATCGTTGCGAGATTGCCTGTATGCCGGCCGGCCGCACGATCTGGATTTTCGCATCTTTCCCGACGGCAAGTGGCGGCGGATGCGGGGGCAAGTAGCGTCGAACCGGCTTGTTGCGGACGGCATCGTCCTGGACATTGGCCAGCGCCGCTCGGCACAGCTGACCAATACGCGTCTGGCCGCCATCGTGTCTTCGTCTGACGACGCCATTGTCGGGAAGACTATCGACGGAATTGTTACCGACTGGAACTTGGCCGCCCAAAACATCTTCGGTTACAGCGCCGAGGAAATGATTGGCCAGTCCATCTCACGGCTTCTGCCGCCTGGCCTGGAAGACGAAGAGCAGAAAATCCTGGACAGGATCCGTGCGGGCGAAAAGGTGGACCATTTCGAGACCCGCCGGCGCCACAAGAATGGCAGCATTATTGACGTTTCGGTCACGGTCTCGCCCGTGTGGGATGACGAAGGCATGCTGATCGGCGCCTCCAAGGTGGCGCGCGACATCACCGCTGCGCGTTCCGCGCAGGCGGCCCTGCGCGAACGGGAGGCGCATCTGCAGTCCGTTCTGGATACGGTCCCTGATGCGATGGTGGTGATCGACACGCGGGGCGTCATGCGGTCTTTCAGCGCCACCGCCGAGAAGTTGTTCGGCTATTCGGCGAGCGAGGCGATTGGCAAGAATGTGAGCATGCTGATGCCGCAGCCCTATAGCGGCCATCACGACTCCTATTTGGCGCGCTATATGGCCACCGGCGAAAAGCGGATCATCGGGGTGGGTCGGCTGGTTGTGGGACAGCGCAAGGACGGTTCGACATTTCCCATGGAGCTCGCCGTTGGGGAGATGCGCTCCGGCGACCGGCGTTTTTTCACTGGCTTTGTGCGGGATTTGACCGAGCGGCAACAGACCCAGCAGCGGCTGCAGGAACTGCAGTCTGAACTGATTTTCATGTCCCGCTTTACCGCGTTGGGCGAAATGGCCTCCACCCTCGCCCATGAGCTCAACCAGCCCCTGACGGCCATGACCAGCTATCTCAACGGTGCGCGCCGGCTGTTGGACAGTGGCAAACCTTCGGACATCGTTATGGCACGCGGCGCTATGGACAGTGCCGCCGAGCAGACCTTGCGGGCCGGCCAGATCATCAAGCGCTTGCGAGAATTCGTGGCGCGGGGTGAAAGCGACCGCCGGCCCGAGGACCTGCGCAAGCTGATCGAAGAAGCCAGTGCCTTGGCCCTGGTCGGGGCGAAGGAGACCGGCGTCCACGTCTCCTTTGACTTCGATACGGCCATCGGCCTGGTCATGGCTGACCGCATCCAGATCCAGCAAGTGATCCTCAACCTCATGCGCAATGCGCTGGAGGCGTTGCAGGAGGTTGACAGGCGCAAACTGGAGATTGCCACCCGGCAGATCGATTCCGAGACCGTGGAAATCGCGGTCCGGGATACGGGCCCGGGAATCGCGCCGGCAATCGCGGAGAAGCTCTTCCAGCCTTTCATGACCACCAAGCCGCAGGGCATGGGCGTGGGACTATCCATTTCACGCACCATTGTGGAAGCCCATGGCGGGCGGCTTTGGACCGAACCCAACCCGCAAGGCGGCACGATCTTTTTTCTGACTCTGAAGACTGCCGAAGGGGAGGCGCACAGCGATGCCCGTTAGCGGAGTTGTTCACCTCATCGACGACGACGAGGACGTGCGCCGTGCGGTCGCCTTTCTGCTGGGAACCGCTGGCATGGCGGTGAAAGTCTATGATTCTGCCTCGGCCTTTCTGGAAAAATGCGACGATTTCCAGTCCGGATGTGTCGTCAGCGATGTGCGCATGCCTGGAATTGATGGGCTGGAACTGCTGCGGCGCCTCAACCGGCAGGGGCCTCACCTGCCGGTGGTGGTCATGACAGGGCATGCCGATGTAGCTCTGGCGGTAGCAGCAATGAAAGAAGGCGCGGTGGATTTCATCGAAAAGCCCTTTTCTGACGAGGTACTCCTGGGGGCGATTGAGGTGGCCTTTGAGCATGGAAGAAAAACAGGCGGTCCGGGCCGGGAAACGACCGAAGTTCACAAGCGCCTGGCCATTCTCACCGTTCGGGAGAAGGAAGTGCTTGACGGCCTTTTGGCGGGGTATCCCAACAAGACCATCGCTTATGACCTGGGCATCAGCCCGCGCACGATCGAAGTGCATCGGGCCAATGTGATGACCAAGATGGGCGCGTCGAGCCTGTCGGAGCTGGTGCGGATGGTGATTTCGGCCGGGTAGGGGGCAGGCCTGCATGTTCGGGTGCCGGCCGCCCTTCTGACCGGGTTAAAGCTGGCGGGTGATTGTGCCGATTCCGGTCCGGGGTTCCACGCTATCGGCCTTCAGCCCCGGCACCTTCAACCCGGTGACCATAACAACTCTAAAAGGGCGCGGAACGCCATCGTCTTCCGTAACAGTGACGTAGAAGCCGGGCGCAATAACGTGCCTGTCGAGTTTGAAAAAAGGCTCGTCGTCTTCCCGTCCGGGCTGGTAGTCAAAGCGCCAGCCGCGACCGACCCGGCGCAACAGCCCCTTGCGGTCTTCCTGGCCGGGACGAAAATTGCGGACCGTGCATTTGTCTTTTTCCGTCAACCAGGCCGCGCCGTCCAGATGGCCATGCTGGTTGAGCGGGGCGACAAATTCATAGCCACGGCGTGGATCGCCTTGGGGCGCCTCGCTGGTGCGGCCCAGTTCGAGACGGATGGTCATGAGTGACATGTTTCTCTCCCAAAATGCTCGATCACCTTGTGCTCGACCTCCCGCAACCGCGCGTTGATGAAGTCGGCGCTGGCTCCCGGTACCACGCCGCCGACATGGACATGCGCCAGGGCCTTCATGCCGCACAGGCTGGCGAAGTAGTCGTCGAACAGGTTTTGCACCGCGTCCAGCGCGCCGATCTGTTTGATCCACCCCGCCGGCGCGCCGCTGGAACTGAAGCTGATCAGGTTGCGGCCCGTCAGCAGGGGGCTGTAGCTGTGTCCGCCCGCGCCATAGGCGAAGCCGAAGCCGAATACCCGCTCCAGATACCCCTTGATGATCGCCGGCGGAGAATTCAGCCAGAGCGGATAGACGAAGGCGAAAACCTCACAATCCTTCAGCAGGCTGCGTTCGATCACGACGTCGGGCTCGGGGCAGAAGGGATTGGCGAATGGCAATTCCCCGGCCTTGAGGCAAGGATCGAAGCCCATGCGGTAGAGATCGCGCATGACCGTGGTATGTCCCTGCGCCTCACAGGCTCTGGCATAGGCCTGCGCGACCGATCCGGTGAAACTCTCCGCGCAGGGATGGGCAAATATGATGGCGTGCTTCACGGCTTTCTCCTGCCGTAAAGTTAGGGCGGCTTGTTTCCTGCCGCTTTGCGCCAAATCAAGGCAGGGCTGGGTTTTTGACCGAAAATGCGTCCATGCCTTGGCGCCCTTTGATTTTCTCAGTCCTGTTGCTGATATGCGGCCCGGCGGCGGCGCAGCCGGCCAGCTTTGCACCTCCGCTGGAGACAGCGTTGGCCTCAACATCGGATGGTGGGCTGACCCGGCAGTTCTACCTGGAGCGCAATGGCGCCCTGGCCTGGGGTTCCACCGCCGATGCCAAGCTGGCGGTCCGCGTGCTCTCAGATGCTGCCAGTGAAGGGCTCGATCCTGACCGTTACGGCGTTTTTCTGAACAGCGGTAACGTGGTGGCGGACGACGTCGCGATCAGCACCGCTGTGCTGCGATATATGCGCGACCTGGCGGTCGGCCGTCCCGACCTGGAGTCGCTCGATGACGACGTCGCTCTGCCGCCGCGGTCCCCCGACTTGCCGGCTTTGCTGAACGACGCATTGCGCCAAGGCCGTCTCGCTGCCATGCTGGCTTCGCTGGCGCCGCAATATTCGGATTATGCGGCCCTGAAAGCCGCGCTGGCGCGCAACGCACAGCCTGCGGACGTCATTGCCGCCAACATGGAACGCTGGCGCTGGCTACCCACCTCGCTGGAACCGGACCGGATTGTCATCAACGCCGCCGACGCGCAACTGCAGCTATGGCTGGGCGGAAAAATGGTTCTGACCTCCCGGGTGATCGTCGGACGTCCCGACAATCGCACGCCGATCCTGCGGGCGGAGGGCGCCGGAGTGACCATCAATCCGCCCTGGACCGTTCCGCATTCCATAGCGGCCAAGGAAATCCTGCCCAAACTGAAACGCAATCATGCCTATCTGGCCGGCCAGGACATGGTTCTGCTCGATGGTCCGGCGGGCGATCCGCACGGTCTTGGCGTCAATTGGCGCGCGGTCCGCGCCGGCACCTTTCCCTATCGCATTCGTCAATTTCCGGGCGCGCACAACCCTCTGGGCCGCATCAAGATCGAACTGCCAAACCGGTTCGATGTCTACCTGCATGACACGCCAGGGCAATCGGCCTTTGACCGGCCGTCCCGCGCCGCCAGCCATGGTTGCGTCCGTGTCGAGCAGATCCTGCCCCTGGCGTCCTATACACTGGCAGCAGACCTCAGCGCCGTCGAACGGATCACCCAGGCAATTGCCCAGGGAGAAACGAAATACCTGCCGCTTCAGCGAAAGCTGCCAGTCTATTTTCTTTACTGGACCGCTTATGCCGGCGCCGGTGGTGAATTGAAATTCCTTCCTGACATCTATGGCCGGGACAAACGGATGATTCCGGCCATGCGGACGCAAACCGTGCGGATCGCGGCCAATCTTGACGCCTGCAACAAAGGGTAAAATGTTTGCTGCGAAAATACCCACCTGCTAGGAAAGTGCTTCTGCCAACAGGTAAGGCATGCATGTCCATGTTTGGCCGCCGCCATTTTCTTGCCGGAGCAGGCGCCAGCCTGCTTGCGTCGCGTCCGGCGCTCGCCAACCAACCCGGCGCCCGCCTGCTGGCGTTTGACAACATCCATACCGGCGAGAAGCTGAAGGTCGAATATTGGGCCGAAGGGCAGTATTTGCCGGATGCGCTGGCGCAAGTGAACCATGTACTGCGCGATTTTCGCTCCGGCGACGTGCACCCCATCGCCCCCCAGTTGCTGGACCTGCTTTCATTGCTGCGCACCCGCCTGGAGACTGCCGAGCCGGTTACCGTGATATCCGGCTATCGCTCGCCCACGACGAATGCGTTGTTGCGCGGCGAACATGAGCATTCCGGCGTTGCCTCCAAGAGCCTGCACATGCAGGGAATGGCGATCGACATCCGTATCGCCGGCCGCTCGCTGGCCGCGGTGCATACCGCGGCGCTGGCGCAACGTGGCGGCGGCGTCGGCTACTACCCCGCATCCGACTTTGTCCATGTTGATGTGGGCCGGGTCCGTACCTGGTAATTCTTTGATGTGGCGCAAAGACAGGCAGAGAGGCGGCCTTAAAGTGGCCGCATGTTGCATGATCTTGCCGCCGGCTCCGGGTTGGTCGCACTTACGGTTCTGATCCATACCGTGGGGCTCATCCTGATCGGAGCTACGACACCGCCGCTGGCACGCTGGCTTGGATTTCAAAACCATGACGTGGGGCGGACCATGGTGATGACCGGCACGGTGCTGGGCATCCTGGGCATCCTCACGCTTGAGGTCTGGAGCTGGGCAGTCGCCTATGACCTGCTTGGCGCCACCAGGACCTTCTCGGACGCGCTGTATCTTTCGACCGCCATGTTCTCGACGGTCGGCTATGGCGAAATTCACGTTGACCCGGCATGGCGGTTGCTGACCGCGCTGGAGGGCATCAATGGCTTCCTGCTGATCGGCTGGTCCACCGCCTATCTGGTGGGGGCAGCAACCCGGCATGGGCCCTTTCGCCAGGGCGAGCACTTCTGACGGCCACAAGGCTGGTCCTGTCGCCAGCTCGTCGTCCACCGTGCAGGCGCAGCTGCCATGCGGTTCTTCACATTTACATGTTTGAACGACTGCTCATTGTTCGACTCAAGACACTGTTGATCAGTGCCTTCAGCCGTGCGCCCTGCGCGGCAAGCATGTTGGTTTGCCGCTTGATCCAATTCAGCCGGGCGTGCCGGTGTTCCGCTCGCCATAGAGCAAGGTGAGGTTGATGCGCCGGTTGCTATAACCATCCTTGAACCGGACCTTGTTGGTCTGGTGAAGAAGCGCGGAATCGAAAATCACCGCCCGGTTGGCGCGATAGGGCACAGCGATGGATTTGGCGTCGTTCTGTGCCAGATAATCGCGTATCGCCGGCTGTTCGCCGGCGAATTTTGTGAAGTCCCAGCTCGGCGGCGCCGCCACGTCCCACACCAGCAGCCCGCCGCTGTCGGGATCGAGATTGGCCTCGTCCGGCGTGATCCAAAAATTGACGTTCACCACCGCATCATCGGCATGGATGTGGACGCCTTCCATGGTGCTGTCATACTTGAAGGCCCAGGCATATTTCAGGGGAAGATCGCCGCATATCCCGGAAAAGACGCTGCGAAATTCCTCCGCGATTTGCGCCAGCAGCGGTGCGGAAAAGCCGTACTCGGGAAAGGCGCCCATATAGCCGTCATAACCGGTGCGCCACACGGTCGAGCCCAGGCAGAAGAGGCGCAATGCGGCCAGCGCTTCGTCGGTCAGGAGATTGTCGATCACCACGACCTGCGGACGGTTTTCGCGCCATTGCCTCCTCGCGTCCCCGGCGTTGACGGGATTGACCGCGCGGCCTGCCAGCCGCTCGCCGCTTTCGATATGCAGGCCGGGACGGGGCGATACGCCCCGCTCCCGGTGCCAGGCCTGCTGCTCGGCATTGTGGCGCGCCAAGGTCGGGCCGCCGCCAGCCGGCCCGGCATTCGTTTCATTCTGCGCGAAGGCGTGGAACGACGCGAACCATTCGGCGATCCGGTGCTGCGCCGCCAATGCCGTGCCCCGTTCATAGAGTGCTGCTTCGGAGTCCGGCTTGAGCTGCAGGACGCGCGCGAAGCAGGCTTCCGCGTCGGCATGACGGCCAAGTCCGGCCAGCGCCCGGCCGCGCTGATGCAGAAGGATGACGTCCTGGGGGCGTAAATCCAACGGCTGGCCGGTGGCGACCAGCGCGTCTGAGTGGCGCCCCAGCCGCAGAAGCACATCGATGCGCAGTTGGGCCAGTTCCAGATCCCCTGGCCTCAGTGCCGATGCGCGATCAAACGCCGCCAACGCCTCGTGATTGCGCCCGGCGCCGGCCAGCACCAGGGCATAGTCCTTCAAAAGGCCCGCATCTGGCGCAACTTCCGCCACCACGCCTTCCAGCAGTGCAAGCGCCTCATCCACGCGGCCTTGCTGCGCGCGCAGCACGCCAAGGGGATGGCGGATCTGGGGGTTGTTTGGCTCCATCGCCAACAGGTGGAGATAGGCCTGTTCGGCTCCGGCCAGGTCGCCCTGCCGGTGTGCTGCTATCGCCTGATTATAGAGGGCCTGGAGGTCCACGCCGTCCCATAGCGCAAACCCAAGGCCGTGTCAGCGGGCCTGAGCAGGGATCGGCCTAGTAAGCATCTGAGCGATCAGATATTTTATCGAGCCGTGGGTTCTGGCGGGCCCACCAATTTCATTTCATGGCGCCGCTGCACGGCGCGGCAGGCCCACCACTCTCATGTCATTGTCCAATTTCTCCGTGCCCGACCTTCCCGTAGCGGAATCCATTCCCCGCCTGCTTGAAGTGTTGAGCGCGGGCCCCAACGCAGTGCTGGTCGCCCCGCCCGGTGCGGGCAAGACCACCTCGGTGCCGCTCGCGTTGCTGGATGCTGCGCCCATGAATAAGGGCCGCATCCTGATGCTGGAACCGCGCCGGCTGGCCGCCCGTGCCGCGGCCACCCGCATGGCAAGCCTGATCGGCGAGCCGGTCGGGCAGACAGTCGGCTTTCGCACGCGGCTGGAAAGCGCCATCTGTGCCGCCACGCGCATCGAAGTGGTGACGACGGGCCTGCTGGTGCGCCGCCTGCTGGGCGATCCCGGTCTGGAGGGTGTTTCCACCATCATCCTGGATGAAATCCACGAGCGTTCGCTGGAAGCCGACCTGGCGCTGGCGCTGTGCCTGGATGCGCAGGCGATGCTGCGGCCCGAGCTGCGGCTGCTGGCCATGTCCGCGACCCTGGATGGCGCGCGCCTTTGCGCCATCATGAACGCGCCCATCGTGGAAAGCACCGGACGCATGCATGCCGTGGAAATCCGCCATGCCGTGCGCGATATCACGACCGCGCGCGATCTGCCCGAGACGATGGCGCGCGCCATCCGCGCCGCGCTGGCGGAGGCGCCGGGTGACATTCTCGCCTTCCTGCCGGGCATGGGCGAAATCCGCCGTACGGAAGCAGCGCTGGAAGGGCTTGATGCTTTGGTATTGCCGCTGCATGGCGACTTGCCGGCGGCGGCGCAGGACCTGGCGCTGCGGCCGGCACAGGGCCGGCGCGTGGTGCTGGCCACCGCGATTGCCGAAACCTCGCTCACCGTGCCGGGTGTGCGCATCGTCATCGATGGCGGTTTTCGCCGCAGTCCCCGCTTTGATGGGGCCAGCGGTCTGACCCGGCTGGCGACGGAGCGTGTCAGCCGCGCCGCCGCCGACCAGCGCGCCGGCCGCGCGGGACGCGAGGCGCCCGGCATCGCCATCCGGCTTTGGACTGCTGCGATCCAGCGTGGGTTGCGTCCCCATGACCGGCCGGAAATCCTCGAGGCTGAGCTTTCCGGCCTGGTGCTGGATTGCGCGGCCTGGGGCACGCCGCCCGGCAAGCTCGCCTTTCCCGATGCGCCGCCCGAAGGCGCGGTTGCCGCGTCCCGCACATTGCTTGCCGATCTTGGCGCCATGGATGAAACGGGCGGCATCACGCCCCTTGGCAAGCGGATGAGCAACTTGGGCGCCCATCCGCGCCTGGCCGCCATGATGCTGGCGGCGGAAGGAAGCGCCCAGGCGGCGCGCGCCTGCGATATCGCCGCGCTGCTGGAAGGCCGCGATCCTCTGCGCGGCGCCGAGACGCCAGCCGATATCATGACGCGGCTGGAAGCGCTTGCCGATCCGTCCGCCTTTGCTGGAGCCGACCGCAATGCCGTTCACGCGATCCGCCAGGCGGCGCGGCAGTATCGAACGCGGCTTGGCATCGGCGCAGGGCAGGCGGGCGCGGGCGATCCGGCGCCGCTGATCGCCGCGGCTTTTCCCGACCGCCTGGCCCAGCGCCGCAGCGAACCCGGCAGCTTCCGCCTTTCGGGCGGCGGCGGCGCGAGACTCGCGGTGACCGATCCGCTCGCCAAATCCGACCTTCTTGCGGTGGCGGCGTTGGAGATGAAGACATCGCCGCTGATCCGCATGGCGGCGCCGCTGGATGTCGCGGCGCTGCCGGCCGCGCTCACGGCGCGGATAAAGGAGACGGTGGAGACGAGCCTTGATCCGGTCTCCGGCAGTGTGCTGGCGCGCAAGCAGAAACGCCTGGGTGCGTTGGTCCTGCAAGAACGCTCCGCACCGCCGCAAGCAGCCGATGCGGCGGCGGCGTTGCTGGAGGCCGTGCGAAGCGATCCATCGCGCCTTCCCTGGACAGAGACCGCGCGCAATCTGCAGGCCCGCCTGCGGCTGATGCATGGTTTGGAAGCAGACATCTGGCCGGCCTCGGATGACGCAAGCCTGATCGCGAGCCTTCAGGACTGGCTGGGACCGCATCTGCATGGGCTGACGCGGCTTGGCGATGTCGCGGGCCTGGATCTGGGCACCATTCTGTTGAACCGGTTGGAATGGAGTCTTAGAGCGCGGCTCGACAAGGAATTGCCCACGCATCTGCCGTTGCCCGGCGGACAGGCGGCGGTGGATTACACCCAGCCGGTGCCCATCGCCGCCGCGCGCGCCCAGCATTTCTATGGGTTGGCTGAAACGCCCAAGCTTGCCGGCGGGCAGATACCCTTGCGGCTCGCGCTGTTGTCGCCGGCGGGACGGCCGATTGCGCTGACCGCCGATATTGCTGGTTTTTGGCGCGGCGCCTGGGCCGACGCCCGCCGCGACATGCGCGGCCGCTATCCCAGACATAACTGGCCGGAAAATCCTCTTCTGCCGTGACGCTTTCGCGTCCGCCCAATCCTGCCTAAGATCGACGGGAGGGGCGGGGCGCTCTCATTGCAAACGGATTCACGCAGCCTCAGGCAAGATTTTCCATGCACGTCCCGCGTCGCGGCAACGCCCCTGACAACGCTACCCTGATCGGCTTTACGAATTTGCGCCGTGCCCGCACCAGCCGCCCGCTGGTGATCGAAAAGGGCAGGGGCATTTTTCTGATCGACGAGAATGGGCGCGAATATATAGAGGGCTGTTCGTCCTTCTACAGCGCCGCGCTGGGCTTCTCCGAGCCCGAGCTGGTGGAAGCGGCGATCCGCCAGATGCGCCAGTTGCCCGCCTATGCGTCGGGTCTGTACCGCACCGTTCCGGCGGCGCTTGCCCTGGGCGAGAAGCTGGCCGCCATGGCGCCGATGGCCAATGCCCGCGTGTCCTTCGCGTCAACGGGTTCCGAAGCCAACGACTTTCTCATCAAGTTTATGCGCTTCCGCAATGCTCATCGCGGCGAGCCGCGGCGCGTGAAAATCATCGCGCGCGCCCTCAGCTATCACGGCGCCACCATTGCCACCGCGCCGCTGGGCGGCTTTCCCGGCACCGCGCGCGCCTTCAACCTGCCAATGCAGGATGTGATCACGGTCAGCCAGCCCGATTATGTCAATGACGCCATTGCCGGCGAGGAGGAAGCGGCCTTCACCGCGCGCATGCTGGCGGAAATCGAACTGGCCATCGAACAAGCCGGCCCCGAAACGGTCGGCGCCATGATCCTGGATCCGGTGTCTTACAGCGCGGGCTGTGTCGTGCCGCCGGCCGGATATCTCACGGGCCTGCGTACGCTGCTGGATCGCTACGGCGTCCTGCTGTTCGACGATGAAGTGATCACGGGCTTCTGCCGCACCGGCCATATGTTCGCGAGCGAAACATTCGGCATGCGGCCCGACTGCATGACCTTGGCCAAGGCGTTATCCGGCGCCTATTTCCCAATCTCGGCGATTGTGATGGACGGCGATTTCTATGATGGGCTGGAGCAGGGTTCGGAAGATGAGGGCACTTTCTCTCATGCCGCGACCTATGGCGGACACCCGGTGGCCGCCGCCGTCGCGCTGCGCATGATCGAGATCATCGAGGGGCGCGACATACTGGGCCATGTCCGCAGGGTCGCGCCCAGGCTGCAACAGCTTCTGGAGTCGCTGGCCGGTCATCCCATGGTATTCAACATTCGCGGGGTCGGGCTTGGCGGGGCGGTGCAATTGCACAGCCGCGCCGATGTACCCGGCGCGCGCGGCCAGGCGATGCAGGAGGCGATGATGGCGGAAGGCTTGCTGCTGCGGGTGGTGAAGGACACGATCAACTTCGCTCCGCCGCTGATCATTACCGAAGCGGAGGTAGGGGAGCTATTCGCCCGTTTCTGCCGAGCCCTGGAAACGGTTCAGCGTTCGGAGCGCGCGGCATGAGCGCATTCCTTGTTGGTTATACCGATCGCTGGTCGGCCCGGGCCGACGGCCAGATCGCGGTCAAGGTTTCCTCGCCCGGTGGCGATTACCAGGCCGACCTGGTGCGTATCCGCAGCGCCGATCCCAATCCCGCCGGTCCCGGCATGATTTTCGAAAATGTTCCGGCGGCGTTTGCAGGCAGCTATCCGGGCCGCGCGCAGGCGATCCATAACGGCTCTTATGGCCTGGTGGCGCTGGATGGTTTGGTGTTGCCGCAAGAATGGACGCTATCGGTGCGGGTGCAGCCTTGGCTGCTGGATGGCCGGCCACAAGCAGTTGTGTCTTTTCTGGGCGGCAAAGGGCTTTCACTGCATGTCACGGGCGAAGGCGCCGAGCTTGCCGTTGGCAATACGCGCTGCAAGGTCGCGGCGCCGATGCTGCAACGGCGCTGGTACGAGCTGCAGGTGATCTGTACGGGTGGATCGCTGCGCCTTGTGCAGACCGCGCTCACACAGGATTGGGGCGTGTCCGGCAGCGGGCAGGTAGTTCTCTCCGCCACCATCGATCCGCCCACCGCGATGCTGCTGGCGGCGGCGTCGGTTGGCGCGGGCAGATATGGCGATCACCTGAATGGCCGGCTCGAGCATCCACGGCTGCTGAAGGGCGCAGCCGAGGCGGGCGCGCCGCTCGAGCCCGTCATTGCGTGGTGGGATTTCAGCCTGGACATTCCCACCCAGAGGATTTCCGACCGCGGCCCGCAAAAGCTGCATGGCGAACTGGTCAACATGCCCACGCGCGCGATGCGCGGCGCCTCCTGGAAGGGCGATGTCCTCAAATGGACCGACGCACCCGACCAGTACGCCGCGGTGCATTTCCATGACGATGATCTGTACGACTGCGGCTGGCAGACCGATTTCACCTTCGACGTTCCCGCTGACCTCTCCAGCGGCGTCTATGGCATCCGGCTGACGTCTGGGGACGAGCAGGACATCGTGCCGGTATTTGTGTTGCCGCCGTCCGGCACCGCCACCGCGAAAGTCGCCATCCTGTTCCCGACTTACACCTATCAAGTGTATGCCAATTTCGAGCGCGACAATTTCGATGAGGCGTTTCGCGCCCGCCGCGCCGCATGGGGCGTCTATCCGCATCATCCCGCCGAGCACAAGGAATTCGGTCTTTCTACCTACAACTGGCACAGCGACGGTTCCGGCGTCGCTTTCTCTTCGCTGCGTCGCCCCGTGTTGACCTTGCGTGCCGGGCAGATGGCCTATGTCGATCCCAAGGGGTCGGGCCTGCGCCACTTCCCCGCCGACATGCACCTGGCCGCCTGGCTGGACGCCATGGGCATCGCCTGGGATGCGATCACCGACCATGATCTGGAGCGCGAAGGTGTGGCGTTGCTGTCGCGCTACGCTTGCGTGCTCACCGGAACGCATCCCGAATATCAAAGCCTTGGTACTTTGAACGCGGTACGCGACTGGCTGGGCGAAGGCGGCAGGCTGGCTTACATGGGCGGCAACGGATTTTACTGGCGCGTCGCCGTGTCCGACGCGGTGCCCGATACGCTGGAACTGCGCCGCACCGAAAGCGGGACGCGCGCCTGGGCGGCAGAGCCGGGCGAATATTATCATGCCTTCGATGCGGGATATGGCGGGCTTTGGCGGCGCCAGGACCGCACGCCGCAAAGTCTGGTCGGTGTCGGCTTTACCGCACAGGGCCGGTTTGAAGGCTCCTATTACCGGCGCATGCCAGACTCCTATGCGCCCGATTTGGCCTGGCTGTTTGCTGGCGTGACGGACGAAACCATCGGTGGCTTCGGTTTCTCGGGTGGCGGCGCCGCGGGCTTCGAACTGGACCGCGCCGATCCGGTGCTGGGCACGCCGCCCAATGCGCGTCTTCTGGCCCGCTCCGAAGGCCATCAGGCGCATTTCGGCGTCACCTTGGAAGATCTTCTTGTGCCGGTCGCTTACGCCTTGCCGGGCAACGCGCCCGATCCGTTGATCCGCGCCGACATGGTGTATTTCGAAACGGCAAAGGGCGGCGCGGTCTTCTCCACCGGCTCGATCACCTTTTGCGGCAGCCTGCCCTGGAACAATTTCGACAACCAGATCTCGCGCCTGCTGCGCAACGTGGTGACGCGGTTCATGGCCTAAGGAAGCTTTTCCAACCCCGTGCCCTTCCAGACCGGCTGGGCCTCCGGCCGGATGATATAAGCGAGGAAAGCGGCGGCTTCGTCGGGCTGGGCGGCATAACCCGTCACCGCGCCGGTATAGTCGAAATGCATTTCCACTTCCTTGGGCATAACGCCCACGACCTCAACGCCGGGTACCGTGACCTCTTCCGACATCGGACCCAGCGCATACTGTACGCCGTCGCGCGCAATGGCTTGGCCAGGTGTGCCGGCGGTGGGCACCGGCTTGACGCCGGCAAAGTCGGGACGCGCCAAAAGCTCGGCGACCATCTTGCCGGCAGCGCTGCCGCGCGTGGGGTCGGTGAAGCCAACGCCGCTGCCGGCTTTCAGCACGGCGATGAATTTGGGCAGGCTCGAGATATCGGGGTGCGGGGCGCCGGCCTTGATCGCCAAGCCGAAATTGGCGCGGCCGATGGGGGTGAAGGGGCCTGGCTTGAGATTGGCCGCAACGTCTTTCAGGTCGGGCAGGGGCAGCAGCACCAGATCACCGGGCGTCCTGTTCTTCACATTGTCATGCGCCCTGGTGACGGTGCCGCCGACGATGGTGACGTTCTTGCCCGTCTCCGCCGTCCAGGATGCGGCCAGGGTGCGCAGGCCCGGATTGGTGCCGCCCGAGGTAAAGACGGTGATATCGGCCTGGGCGGCGGTGGCCGTCAGCAACAAAGCTGCGGCAGCTGCGGTTTTCCGCATTGTGTTTCCTTCCCTGTTGGGCCGGCGGATACTGCCCCAAAAGCGGGCCCTGCGGGGAATGATTTTGAAGGCCCGTTGAGGTTTGCAGCGCATTCAAGAACAATGCGCCTGCAACCACCGGTTCCGCTCATGCCCAACCGCCGTGACATGCTGGCCGGGATCGGGGCGTTGGGCTTGCTGCCGCCCAGCATCCAGCGCGCGCTGGCACTGCCCGCGGCGCAGCGCACCGGCACGGTGCAGGACGTGCGCCATGTGGTGATCCTGATGATGGAGAACCGGGGCTTCGATCATTATTTTGGTACGTTGAAGGGTGTGCGCGGTTTCGGCGACCGCCATCCGGTGCCGCTGGAAAGCGGCAAGCCGGTCTGGTTCCAGTCCGACGGCGCACGCGAGATCGCGCCCTATCACCTGGATACCGCCACCACCAGCGCGCTGCGCGTGCCGGGTACGCCGCACAGTTTCCGCGATGCGCAGGCTGCCTGGAACCAGGGCAAGTTCGGCCATTGGCCAAAATACAAGACGCGCTATTCCATGGGCCATTACAAGCGCGCCGACCTGCCGTACCAGTTCGCGCTGGCCGACGCCTTCACCCTCTGCGACGCCTATCACTGCTCGGTGACCACCGGCACCGATCCCAACCGGATTGCCTTCTGGTCGGGCAGCAATGCCGATCCGTCGGCGCGCGCACGGGGCGAAAACGGCACGGCCGACAATTCCGAACCCGACAATCTGCGCTGCTGGATCAAAGGCGCGCTGCCCGAGCCCGGATACACCTATGCCGGCTCATCTCTCACCTGGCCCACCATTCCCGACGTGCTGGAAGCTGCGAAGGTCAGCTGGCGCATCTACCAGGATCCCAATGACAACTGGACCGGGGCGATGCATGGCGGGCTGGCGTTTGAGAGCTTCCGCACCGCCAAGCCCGGTTCGCCGCTGTATAAAAAAGGTATGTCGCATTGGTCGTTGGAACGGTTCGCGCAGGATGCCCGGGGCGGCAGCTTGCCGGAGGTTTCATGGGTGCTGCCGCCGATGCTGTGGTCCGAGCATCCTGGTCCCTCCAGTCCTGCCCAGGGTGCCGAATTCATCGCCCGTGTGCTGGACGCATTGACCGAAAACCCCAAGACCTGGGGTGAGACAGTGCTGCTCCTCAATTTCGATGAGAATGACGGCATGTTCGATCATGTGCCGCCGCCGGCCGTGCCGTCTTATAACAGCGACGGATCGCTGGCGGGCGGCGCGACAATGAAGCTGGACGGGATGTATTTCTCTGATCCCGCTCGTGCGCATCTGCTGGCGGAAGACACAATCAGCGGCACGGTGCGCCCCTGGGGCCTGGGGCCGCGCGTGCCGATGATGGTGATCTCGCCCTGGAGCAAAGGCGGCTGGGTCAACAGCCAGACCTTCGATCACACCTCGGTGGGACAATTTCTGGAAAAGCGGTTCGGCGTCACCATTCCCGGCATCAGTCCCTGGCATCGCGCGGTGTGCGGCGACATGCTGTCGGCGTTCAATTTCGTCTCACCAAACGATCCGGTGCGGCCACACCTGCCCGATACCAAAGGATCGGCGTCCCAGGTGGCGCAGGCGCAGAAGCGTCCCAAACCCGAGCCGCCGGCCACGCCGCAGAAACCGTCGCAGGAGCCGGGCAGCCGGCTGTCTCGCGCCTTGCCCTATGTCTTGCATGCGGATGGCATGCCAGACGGCGAAGCGATGAAAGTCGTTTTCCGCAATGACGGCAAAGCTGGCGCGGTGTTCCAAGTCTACGATCGGCAGCATCTGGATCGCATCCCGCGCCGCTATACGGTGGAAGTGGGCCATTCATTGATGGCGCGTTGGGGTGCGGGTGCCAAATATGATCTATGGATCCTAGGCCCGAACGGCTTTGTCCGCGAACTCGTAGGCATTATCGATGATGGGTTCCCAGTCGAATTGGCTTATCACGCCGCGGAGCGGGCGGTGGAAATACGCGTGACAAATCTTGGCGATGCGGCACGCAAGCTGACTCTGGAATCGAATGTCTATGCGCCTGTTTCAGCCAGGCCGATCAGCGTCAAAGCCAACGGCACAGCAACCTTGCGCTGGGACGTTTCCAAAAGCGGAAACTGGTATGATCTGACGCTGAAAGGCGAAGCAGGCTTTGTCCGCCGCTTCGCCGGCCGTCTGGAAACCGGCAAGGACAGTGTCAGCGATCCGGCTGTTTAAGGCGCCGGGTATTTCCGCAAGGCCTTGGGCTTGTCCGCATTGGCGCCGACCAGCCTTTTGTCGCGTGTCACCCAGCTGATCTGCAGGCTGAAGCCGGCGGGCGTGTCGGTGTGGTAGCTCTGATAGGCCGCCTGGTAGATGTCGTCGTTCACCTTTTGATTGTCCGGTCCGATATGGGCGGTGGCGGTATCTGTGGCGGCATGCAGTCCGCGCGCCTCCAGCGCCTCGCGCACCTTCTCCACGTCCCAGGGCGCAATACCATAGGAGACATGATCGATGGTCGCGGCTTCCGCTGGCGGCGGCTGGGCAAGGAAGGGGTTGGGGCCGCGGCAGATCACATCGCCCGCATCGCCGGCCATCATCTCCACCTGGGTGCCTTCGTCGAAGGCGCCTTTCCAGCCCAGCAGGTTGGAATAGAAAGAGGCGCTGCGCTTGTAGTTGTTACCCCGGTACGAGAAATGATCGAACCACACGGTCTTCCAGCCGGTGGGCGCGAAGGGCGGCGCCAGCGATTTGGCTGTGGCTGGTTTCTTGCGCGCGGCATACAGGCCATGCACGTTGCATATCTGCAGGGGCCAGCCATCTGGGTCTGCGACCCAGAAACTCTGGAACGCGCCCCTGTTGTCGGCCACCGGCGTCATGCCGCGCGCTTTCAAGGCGGCGGTGACCGCCTTGGCATCCCACCGGTCGATCACCCAGCCGAAGTTGCGGATGGCGGCGCGCGGTCCATTCGCGGCGAAACTTTCCGCCGGCGCGGCGCGGAAGATGCAGTTGCCGATATCGCCGATATCCATGACGGCGCGCTTGCCGTCATCCTCGCGCAGGGTCCAGCCCAGCAGGGCGGCATAGAAGGCGGCTTCCTTTTTGTAGTCCACCACGTCGATGGTGAAGCTTTCCAGCCCCAGGGTCCTCCAGCCGGTGGGTGCGAATAGCGGCTTGGTGGGCGTCAGCGCCTGGGTCATCGGCAGCGGGCATTTGGGCTGGCCAAAGCCGTCACGGCAGCCGCCGCTTTGTGCCAAACCGCGGCCGGACAGGCTAACTGCCCCCAGCGCGCCCAGCATGGTGCGGCGCGAGAGTGTTTTCATGGCTTTGCCCCTTCCATGACGTGGCAGCATATACCAGTTTTGGCTATAAAGACTGGGTCAAAGACGGCGGGGGTCGGCATGAAAAAGCACACCAGGATCGGGCTTGCGGTCATCGGCCTTTGTCTGTCGGCGGTAGCTGCCGATGCGCAGCTCGCCACGTCCACCTGCAATGACGGCACGGCCAACCCGCCAGCCTGCAAGGCCATACATGGCGACCGCGCCGATGGCTGGATGGTGCAGGGCCGCTCCGAAGTGATGGGCCGCAATGGCATCATCGCCACCAGCCAGCCGCTGGCGGCGCAGGCCGGTCTGGAGATCATGCGCAAGGGCGGCAATGCGGTGGATGCGGCAGTGGCCGCCGCCGCGGTGCTCAATCTTATCGAGCCGATGAATGTGGGCATGGGCGGCGATCTGTTCGCCATCATCTACACCGCCAAGGACCGCAAGCTGCATGTGCTGAACGCCAGCGGCAAGGCGCCCAGCGGCGAAACGATTCCCTTCCTGAATTCCAAGGGCTATCGCGTCGATCCGGCCAATTGGGGCCCCGGTTCCGGCATGCCCCAGCGCGGCATTCTTGCCGCCACCGTGCCCGGCGCGGCCTGGGGTTGGCAGGAGGTGCTCGATAAATACGGCATTCGTACCTTCAAGGACGTGCTGGAGCCTGCCGCCACTTATGCCGAGCAGGGCGTTCCTTTGACCGAGCGCGCGGCGTTCGACTGGCGCTTGCCCAACGCCCTCGGCCCGGTGCCGTCCGACCCCAGCAAGTGCTGCATTTCGGTCGATCCCGATTCCGTGCGCGCCTGGTACATCGACGGCAAGCAGCCCAGGGCCGGACAAATTTTCCGCAATCCGGATTTGGCCAAGGCCTTCCGCCTGCTGCAGGCGCAGGGCCGCGATGCTTTTTATAAAGGTGATATCGCCCGCGCCATTGTCGCCAAGGAAAAAGCCCTGGGCGGCACCATGACCCTGCAGGACCTGGCCGATTACAAAGGCGAGTGGGTTGAGCCGGTGCTAAGCGACTATAAGGGGTTCACGCTTGCCGAACTGCCGCCGCCCAGCCAGGGCTTCGCCGCCAACGAGATGCTGAGCATCCTGGCCGCCTGTACCGCCAAGGTCTATCCGGGGCAGACTTTGGCGTCGCTGGGTCCGACGGACGCGCGCTACTGGCATTTGCTGGTGGAAGCCAAGAAGCTGGCCTATGGCGACATGATCGCCGTCAATGCCGATCCGAATTTCACGCCGGGTCTGAAAGAGAAGGTCAAGGTGCTGACCTCGGCCAGCCACGCGCAAAGCCTGTGCGGCCGGATCGATCCGGTCAAGGCGTCGGTGACCCGGCCGGGGCGCGCCGATGGCGCCGGCGATACCATCGTGCTGTCCACCGCCGATCGCTGGGGCAACATGGTGTCGTGGGTGAACAGCAATTTCTCCGGCTTCGGCTCCGGCGTCACCGTCCCGGGCTATGGCTTCTTCCTGCACAATCGCGGAGGGCTGTTCAGTCTGGATCCCAGGAGTCCCAACGCTATCGCCCCGCACAAGCGGCCGTTCAACACCTTGGCGGCGGCGTTCCTGATGCACAATGCTTCCGGCCAGCGGATGGCCTTCCAGCTGATGGGCGGTGACATGCAGGCGCAAGGTCACGCACAGATGGTGGTGAACATGGTGGATCTGGGCGCAAACCTGCAGGCCTCCACCGACATGGCGCGCTTCCGCCACGAGCAGGTGTCAAATCTGTTGTCGATGGAATCGCCGCTTTACGAACTGGTTGGCGCCAAGCTGAAAGCCATGGGGCACAAGGCGGTGGCGGTGAATGGTGCGATCGTGGGCGGTTTCCAGGCCGTCCTGTTCACGCCTGACCCCAGGCAAGCGGCGCCCGATCCCTCGCCCACATCACAGAAACCGGTCAATGGCATGTACCGGGCAGGCAGCGATCATCGCAAGGATGGCCAGGCCGCCGCCTGGTAATCAGTTCAGGGCCAGCTTGCGGCGGATGGTGGGCTCCAGTGCGAACAGCACCACGGCGCTGACCGTGCCGCCGCCGGCCAGCAGCGCGAAGATCAGCCAGCTTGGCGCGTCCGCCAAGGTGCCACCCAGCCAGCCGGCGCACAGGCTGCCAAAGCCCATGGTGAAAACCCAAAGCCCCATCAGCACGCCGGTGACTTCTTTTGGCGCGCGCTGGCTGATCTCGGCCAGGCCAATGGGAAAGACGCACAATTCGGCCAGGGTGATGACCAGGTAAAAGACCAGGATCCAGATCGGCGCCACCGGCGCGCCGCCCGATTGCCAGTCCACCACCAGCATCAGCACATAGGACAGCACCATCAGGACCGTGCCGGTGAGGATCTTGGTGATGGCGGGCAGGCGGCGGGCGATAAGATCGTGCGCCGCCCAGTATTTCGATACGAACGGCCCGCCCAGGATGATGATCAGGGGATTGAGCGACAGGAACCAGGTGGTGGGGATATTGAAGCCCGCCACCATCTTGTCCACCCGGTCGCGGACATAGAGATTCATGACGCCGCCATAAGTCTGCTGGCCGATCATGTAGATGGCGGTGAAGAACACCATGATCAACACCAGCTTCACGCCGGGATCGCTCCACACCGATGCTTCTGTGCTGTTCGCATCCTTGCGCAGCGGTTTTACGAAGGTCGTGAACAGATTCCGGCCGAACCACAGGAAGGCGCAGAGGCCGATCATCATGCCCACGCCGGCGGACAAAAATCCCCAGGACCAGCCGGTGCGCTCGCCCAGGGTTCCGGCACCGTAGGGCGCGCAGAAGGCGCCCAGATTGATGCCCATATAGAACAGCATGAAGCCGTTCTTGCGGCGATGGTCGCCAGGGGCAAACAGCTGGCCCATCAGCGAGCCGACATTGGACTTGAACATGCCCGCGCCGACGATCATCGCCGCCAACCCGCAATAGAAGAACAGGAAGTGCAGCCCCGCGGCATGCGCCGCTGGCGTGCCGGCCGCGGCCAGCAGGAAGTTGGCGCCGGCCAGCCCCAGACAGCCGATCACCACTGCCCGGAAGGGGCCGATCAGCCGGTCGGCGATCCAGCCGCCCAGCAGTGGGGCCATGAAGATCATGCCCACCGTGACGCCGAACAGCTTGAGGGTGGCGCCCTTTTCCATGCCCAGCCCGCCTGTGGCGGGATCGGCGGCCATGAACAGGGTCGCAAGGCCTGTGAAGCCGTAATAGGAGAAGCGCTCCCAGAACTCGGTGGCCGCGATCAGGCGCACGCCGCGGGGCTGGTCGAGGAATTTGGTGCCGGTTTCGGTCATCGTCATGTCCCTGCCAGCGGGTTTTTCCGCTTGGTGCAGGCTGACCGCCCTTCAATGTCGCTGGCAAGTGTTTATTGTCGATCCGGGGATAAAAGACGGGGACCACCCATGCGCATCCTGACAGCTGCGTTTGCAGCGATATTTCTGTTGCCGCTGGCGGCGCAGGCGGCGCCATCGCAAACCCTATCGATGCCCGGCCTTAGCCAGCCGGTGGAGATCATCCAGGACCGCTGGGGCGTCGCGCACATCTATGCCAGGAGCGAAAACGACCTGTTCTTCGCGCAAGGCTATAACGCGGCGCGCGACCGGTTGTTCGAGCTGGAAATGTGGCGGCGCCAGGCCACCGGCACGGTTTCGGAAATACTGGGCCCCAGCGAACTGAAGCGCGATATCGGCAATCGCCTGTTCCAGTATCGCGGCGACATGAAGCAGGAGTTGAGCTGGTATCACCCCCATAGCGAAGCGATCATTGAATCGTTCGCCAAGGGTGTGAACGCCTTCATCGTCCAGACTGAGCGCGATCCCGCCCTGTTGACGCCGGAGTTCAAGATGCTGGGCATCAAGCCCGGCAAATGGACGCCGGCCATCGTGGTGTCGCGCTTTAATGGCCTCGCGCGCAACCTGGACGATGAGATGAACACGGCGCTGGCGGTGCGTGTGCTCGGCGCCGACAAGGTGCGGTCCCTGTCCAGCTACCAGCCGTCGAATCCCAAGCTGGAAATCGATCCGGCGATTGACGCCTCGCTGCTGTCCAAAAGCATCCTGACCTATTACGACGCCATGCGTGCGCCCTTGATGTTCAAGCCCGAGCAATTGCTGGCCGAATATCGCAAGACCAAGGCGGCATCGGCGGACAAGGTGGTGCATGTCGCCAGCGTCATTCCCACCCAGGCCGAACTGGCCGATCGCCGCGCCGACATGGGCAGCAACAACTGGGTGGTGAGCGGAAAGCTGACCGAAAGCGGCCTGCCGATGGTGGTGGGCGACCCCCACCGGGTGCAGGAGATTCCATCCTTGCGCTACTGGGTGCATCTGAACGCGCCGGGCTGGAACGTGATCGGCGCGGGCGAGCCTTCCATTCCCGGCGTGTCCTACGGCCATAACGAGCATGGCGCCTGGGGTTACACCATCTATGGCGCCGACACCGAAGACCTTTATGTCTACGACATCAACCCGGCCAATCCACTGCAATACAAGTTCGGTAACGGTTGGGAGACCATGAAGGTGGTCCACGAAAGCGTGCCGGTGAAAGGTCAGGCGGCGGAGGAAGCGGCCCTGAAATTCACCCGCCACGGCCCAGTGCTGTTCGAGGACAAAGTGCATCACAAGGCCTATGCGGCGCGCGCCGCCTGGCTGGAGCCGGGCGGCTCGCCGTACTTGGCGACTTTGCGGGTGGACCAGGCGCAGAACTGGACCCAGTTCGACGACGCCATTTCTTATGCCCGTACCCCGGCGCTGAATTTCGTGTGGGGCGATAAAAGCGGCGACATCGGCTACAACGCCGCCACCATCGCGCCGCGGCGGATGAATTTCAGCGGCCTGGTGCCGGTGCCCGGCGATGGGCGCTATGAATGGAACGGCTTCCTGCCGATCAAGGAATTGCCGCATGTGCTGAACCCGGACAAGGGCTTTTACAACACCTCCAACGATTGGCAGGTGCCGGTGGGCTACCCGCATATGGAAGCGATCCATTATGTCTGGACCGATCCTTATCGCGGCCGCAGCGTGGCGGAGCAGCTTGGCGGCGCGAAGAAGTTCTCTGTCGCGGACATGACCAACCTGCAGAATTACAATCTGTCGATCCCGGCGCGCAGCATCGTGCCGCTGTTGCGCGACATCACGATCAGTGATCCGGTGGCGCGCAAGGCCGCGGACCGGCTGCTGCATTGGAACTTCATCCTGGACAAGGATTCGGTAGAGGCCGGCATCTATGAGATGTTCCAGCGCCGCCTAATGGCGAATGTGAAGAACATCATCGTGCCGGCATCGGCGCGCGATGCTCTTACGCCGCCCATGACCCGCATTGTTTCGTCCTTGGCGGCACCGGACGGCAACTATGGCGCCGATCCGCTAGCCGGGCGCAATGCGGTGCTGGTGCAAAGTCTGGAACAAGCCTGCGCCGACCTGAACGGGCGGCTAGGCGTGGACATGGAGAAGTGGACCCTCGGCGCCTATCACTATGCCCGCATCATCCATCCCATGACGGCGGCGCTGCGGCCCGATCTGCAGGAAAAGTTCGATGTCGGGCATTTCCCGCGCGGCGGCGATGCCTACACCATCACCGCGACTGGCGGTACCGACAATCAAGCCTCAGGCGCATCCTTCAAGATCGTGTCCGATACCTATGACTGGGATGCCTCGGTGGGGCAGAACAATCCAGGCCAGTCGGGCGACGTCAACGATCCGCATTACCGCGACCTTTATGAGCTATGGGCGCGGGGCAAGTATTTCCCGATCTTCTTCTCGCGGTCGAAAGTGGACTCAGTAGCGGAGAAAACCATCCTGCTGACGCCGCAATGAAGCGCTGGATTGCAGGATTGGCGATAGTACTGGCGATGAGCGGGCCCACCTGGGCCGCGCCCGCGGATGGTTGGATCAGCCATCCGGATGCGGCCTCGGTGCCCGGGCCCATCGTGCTGCATTTCCGCCGCGTGCTGGATGTGGCCAAAGTGCCCAAGGCTCTTCTCGTCACGATCACAGCCGACAATCGTTTCATCCTGTTCGTTAACGGAAAGCGCGTCGCCGCCGGGCCCTCCACCGGCACCTTGGCGCATTGGCGCACCGAAGGTCTCGACTTGGCGCCATACCTGAAGCCCGGCCGCAATGTCGTGGCGGCGGCGGTGTGGGATTTTGTGCGAACAGCAACGAACGGGCCGCCCCCCGCCGCGGGCGCCCTACCGCCGCAGATCGCGCCTATCGCGCAGCAAAGCGCTGGTCTGGGTCTTCGTATGACCGGCGAAGGCTTGGCAACCGGCGATAGCGGCTGGCGGGTGAAGATCGACCAAGGTCACACCGCTACCAACGGCCGCGCCCAAGTGCCACGTGGACGCTATTACGTCGCCAGCGCCCCCGAAGTGATTGATGCCGCCAAGGCCGACTGGAACTGGACCGGCGCGACGGAAGGCAGCGGCTGGGTGGATGCCGTGCCGGCGCCGCAAGCCGCCAACCGTATGCTGATCGCCGATCTCCTGCCGCAGCAAAGCTTCGTACCCACCGCGCCTGGTGTGGTGGTGCGCCGCGACATTGCCGGCAATTTCCCCGGGCATCCCTTGACCGTGCCGGCCAATACCCACGCGAAAATACTATTGCGGCGCGAGGCGATGACTTCCGGCTATCCTGAGCTGACCGTGTCGGGTGGATCGGGCGCCACCATCAAGCTGACCTATACTGAGGCGCTGTACGACGCCGATTTGAAGAAAGCCGATCGCGACCTGGTGGGCGACCGCCAGGCGTTGGGCATCTTCGACACCTTCATTGCCGATGGCGCACGCCGCAGCTTCATGCCGCTATGGTGGCGAACCTGGCGCTACGCCGAACTGAACATCCAGACCGGCACCACACCGCTGACTTTGGAATCACTGCGCGTCCATGAGACCAGCTATCCGTTCCAGAAGATCGCACATTTCACCAGCAGTGATCCACAACTGAACAAGATCTGGCAGGTTGGCTGGCGCACCGCCTTGATCGACGCCCATGAAACCTATATGGACAGCGCCTATTGGGAGCAGCTGCAATATACCGGCGACACGCGGTTGCAGATGCTGATCTCTTATGCCGCGGCCGGCGATCCGCACCTGGCGCGCCAGGCGATCGAGGCGTTTGCGGAATCCGATGTCGAAGGCGGACTGGAGCAGGGTGCTTATCCCAGCCGCAGCGACAATGTCATTGCCACCTTCTCTTTGGCCTGGGTGGGGATGCTGGCCGACTGGTCGATGGAGCAGCCGGATACTGGATTGATCACGCACAACCTGCCGCGCATGCGCACCATCTTGAAATGGTTCGAGCCATGGCGCACCGCCAATGGTCTGCTGCGCAAGAACCCGCAATGGAATTTCATCGACTGGGCCGACCCCAAGGGCAACAACCGCGACACGTTTCCCGCCTATGGCGCCGATGGCGGCAGCTGCCTGATGGCGGTGTCCTGGCTGGGTGCGCTGCACCAGGGCGCGATGCTGGAAGCTGCCTATGGCGACAAGGCGCAGGCCGATGCTGACACCGCGCGCGCCGATGAAGCCCGCGCCGCCATCCGCGCCCATTGCTGGGACAAGGATCGCGGCCTGTTCGCCGACACGTCGGACCTCAAACCGCTCAGCCAGCACATGAACATATTGGCGGTGCTGTATGATGTGGCGACGCCGGAAGAAGCCGCCGCCATCCTGGACCGCATCACCGTGCCGGGTCATGGCATTGATGCGCCGGATGACCTGTACACCTCCACTTATTATTTCGCCTGGTACCTGGTGCGGGCGTTCGAGCATGCGGGCAAGGCGGATCGCTATCCCGCTCTGCTGCAAACCTGGCGCGATCTGCTGGCGCTGCATTACACCACCTGGCCGGAATCGCGGGGCGAGACGCGCTCCGACACGCATGCCTGGAGCGCCCATCCCACTGCCGACCTGCTGGGTATTGTGGCGGGCATCCGTCCCGCCGCGCCTGGCTATGCGCGAGTGCGGGTTGCGCCCAACCTGGGCGACCTCACGTCGCTGGATGCGGCGGCCGCTACGCCCAAGGGCAAGGTCTCGGTTCGCTATACGATCAAGGGCGACAGCCTGACGGCGCAGATCGATCGCCCCGCCGCGCTGCCGGGCGAATTTGTCTGGAAGGGCAAGTCTTATCCGCTGACCGGAACTCACAGCCGCTTTGTGCTGCCGCGCTGATTACTGGGTGCGGAACTTGAATTCGGTCACTTCGTGCAGCGGCTGGCCCGGGGCCACCAGCCTGGACGGAAAGTTCGGATGGTTGATCGCATCCAGATAGCCTTCGGTCTCCAGGCTCATCGAATAGAAGGTGCGATAGGTCTTGCCGCCTTTGCCCACCTGGGTACGGGTGCCGATATTGTCGCTGTAAAGCTGCAGGCCCGGCTGGGTGGTGGACACATCCATCACGATGCCGGTGCCCGGATCGGCCAGCCGCGCGGCGCGGCGCAAGGTTCCCGGCTTGCCGTTGATGACCATGCAGATGTCCAGCCCGCCGCGCATGGCGATCTGGTCGAACGGTGAGTTCAGCACCGTTCCCAGCCGCACCGGCTTGCGGAAATCGAACGGCGTGCCGCCCACGGACGCGATTTCACCCGTCACCAGATTGTCGGCGTCCTGCGGCGTATATTTGTCGGCAAAGACCTGCAAAGTCTGATTGGAAATGTCGCCATTGCCTTCGCCCTGCAGCGCGAAATAGGAGTGGTTGGTCAGGTTGGCGATGGTCGGCCGGTCGGATGTCGCCTTGTAATCGATCCGCAGCGCACGGTCCTTGGTCAGGGTGTAAGTCATCACCGTGGTCAGTGCGCCGGGGAAGCCGCCGTCACCGTCCGGACTGACCAGGGTCAGGATCAGGCTGGGCTCCGCGCCGTCTTTCATTTCCGCCTGCCACAGTTTCTTGGAGAAAGCGGCGGTGCCGCCATGGATCACGAACTTGGCGTCGGGGCTGCTCTTTTCCAGTTGATAGGTCTTGCCGTCGATGCTGAAGCTGCCGCCATGGCTGACGCGGCCGACATAGCGGCCGATCACCGCGCCGAACACGCTGCCTTTCTGATAGGACGCCGCATCGTCGAACCCCAGCTCGGTATCGGTCTTGGTGCCCTGTTTGTTGGGCACCATCAGGCTGACGATCATGCCGCCGAAATTGGTGATGCGCGCTTCCAGTCCTTTGGGACCGGTCAGGGTGAAAAGCTGCACCTTGCGGCTGTCGGCAGTGGTGCCCCAGTCGGCCTCTGTGATGTTGGCGGCTTGCGCGGTGGATGCGGCGGCCCAGAAAAGCGCAACCAATAAAGCGGTCTTGAAGCCCTGCATTGTCATGCCCCCGAGATTATCTCATGTTGCGGCGAGCATAATCGCAATCACTTGGGGCGGGCTAGGCTCGCTGCAATGCATCATTTGAGGGGGTTTCATGCGGCGCATCATCATCATCACGGCGGCAACACTTTCTTTTGCGCTGGCTGGGGCCGCTGCTCAGGTAGGGGGTAAAGACACGCCTTGGCGCGGCGCCGGCGTGCAGCCTTGTTTCGGCATCGATGGCGGGGCGAACAAATGCCCGTCGCCATCCCTGATGCGCGTGGTGCGCGCCGGTCATTTGTTCGACAGCAAGACCGGTACCTTGCTGGCCAACCAGCTGGTGGTGATCGAAGGCGACAAGATCATTGCGGTCGGTCCGGCCGGCAAAGTGAAGATTCCGGCGGGCGCGACGGTGACCGATCTCAGCCACGAAACAGTGTTGCCCGGCTTGGTCGACATGCACACCCACATGTTCAACGCCCTCAAGCCCGGTACATCCAAGGAAACCGCCGTGCTGCTGGCGGTGCAGAACACCCAAGCCGACCTGCATGCCGGTTTCACATCCGTGCGCGACATGAGCACCCATGGCAACAGTTATGCCGACGTTGATGTGCAGGGCGCCATCAATCGCGGCGAGATTGACGGGCCCCGCGCCCAGGTCTCCACCCGCGGCATCGTCTGGGGTGCGCCGGGCGCCAAGCCGCTGGAGCCGGGCGAAAGCGCGGTGGTCCATGATGTGGAGGAAGCGCGCGCCGCGGTGCGCGACCAGATCGGTCATGGCGCCGACTGGATCAAGCTGTTTCCTGCCGGCGCCTATTCCTTCGGCGCGGACGGCAAACCCTCCTATGTCGTGACCTATCCCATGCCGGTGCTGCAGGCGCTGATTGACGAGACCCACAAGCTGGGCCGCAAGACTGCCTGCCACGTTTTTGGCGGGGAAGGCCAGAAGAACGCGATTATCGCTGGTTGTGACAGCATCGAACACGCCTTTGGCCTGGACCAGGAACAGGCGGACATGATGGTGGCCAAGCACCTGTCCTACGACCCGACTCTGCAGCGCTATACCGAGCCCTACATGGACGATAACGACGCCAAATCCACCGGCGGCAAGTACCGCATGATCCCGATATTCCAGAATGCCGTGATCCTGGCGTCACACACCAATGGCTTGAAGATCACGGTGGGTAGCGGCGTGGATGGTTCGACCTTCCCGCATGGCACCCAGGCGCTGGAGTTGGTGGCGCTGGTCAAGCAGGCGCATCTCACGTCGGCGCAAGCCATCCGGGCGGCCACCGTCAACAGCGCCGAAGTGCTGGGCTGGCAGGATCGCATCGGCTCGCTGGAAGCGGGAAAATATGCCGACCTGATCGCCGTCCCGGGCAATCCGCTGGCCGACATCACCGAATTGCAGCGCGTGAAATTCGTGATGAAGGGCGGCAAGATCGTGCGCGACGACGCGATCAGCCGCCGGTAAAGGCCCGCACGGTAAAGTACAGGATCGATGGTCCCACCAGGCAACCGACGCCGGTGTGGAACGTCGTGATCAGCGCGCCATAGGGCACCAGCTTGGGATCGGTGGCGGCCAGTCCGCCGGTGACGCCGCTGACCGTGCCCATCAATCCGCCATAGGTCATGGCCGAGCGCGGATTGTTCAGCCCGATAAAAGGCGCGATGAAGGGCGTGCCGATCATCACGATGATCGCCTTCAGCACACCCACGCCGATGCTCAGCGCCATCACCGGCGAGGACGCGCCGAGCGCCGCGCCGGTCACCGGCCCCACAATATAGGTCACGGCGCCCGCGCCGATGGTGGTCAGGCTGACCGCGTCGGTATAGCCATAGAACCGCGCCACCATGACGCCGATGGTGAAGGGGATGATGACACCCAGCGCCAGCGCAAAAGCGCCCAGCAGCCCGGCGCGTTTGGCCTGCACGGTATCTACCTCGAAGGCCGTGGCGACGATGGCGAAGTCGCGCAGCAGGTTGCCGCCGAGCAGCCCGATGCCGGCAAACATGGGAATGTCGGCAATGCCTTTCTGGCCGTGGGTCTCAACGCCGCCCCAATAAGCCAAAGCAAGCCCTGCCAGAATGGCGATGGCCGAGCCATGGATGCGCCCGCCGGTCAGGTATTTCGAGATCAGGTGCGACAGATAAATGATCACGCCTACCAGTGCGAAGGCGGTGACCAGGCCCTGTTTGGTGAGAAGATCGACCAGGAAGCTCATAGCTTCTCCCCCTTGTCGATCCGGCTGATCAGCGCCACCACGCCGGCGCAGGCGGCCACGGTCAGGACGGCGGCGATCACCACCATGGGGCCGCCGCTGGCCGCCGACAGCACGTTCTGCTGCGCCGCCATGGCGACGACGATGGGGATGTACATGGTGGCCCAGAATTCGGTGCCCAGCTTGATCCCGGCCGACAAGGCGCCGCGGTGGGTCAACCAGACCCGTGCCGAGATCAGCAGCACCATGGCGATACCGACACCGCCGACATTGGCCTTGACGTGCAGGGCCACACCCAGAAGGTCGCCCAGCCCCACACCGACCAGGGTGCAGATGGCCAGCAGCGCCACGCCGTAGATTGTCATTTGCATCCCCCGCCGGCACCGGTTGTTCTGTTCAGCCCCGGTCCTGTAGCATTGCCAAAACGCTAGAGCAGCCGTCCGATACAGGCAACATGACCGACAATCTCTTCACCCGCTTTTCGTCGCCCCCATTGCATCGCAACAAGATTTTCCTGGCGCCGCCGGGGCGCGAGACCGTCACATTCGCACAGGCCTTCGACCAGGCGGGGCGCTACGCCCATGTGCTGGCGGCGCACGGCGCCAAGAAGGGCGACCGCGTCGCCGTGCAGGTGGAGAAAAGCGCGGAGAATATCTTTCTCTATCTGGCGTGCTTGCGCGCCGGGCTGGTCTATTTGCCGCTCAACACCGGCTATACCGCCAGCGAGCTCAGCTATTTCATCGGCGATGCCGAGCCATCGATCTTCGTCTGCGCCCCGCGCGATCTGGAGACGCTGACCGGAATTTTCGGCGGCACGGTTCTGACCCTGGGCGATGACGGCAAAAGCGGCAGCCTGCTGGAGGAAGCCTCAAATCAATCGCCGGATTTCCCCGATGCCGTTCTGGGCAAGGATGATCTGGCCAGCATTCTTTATACCTCCGGCACGACCGGCGTTTCCAAAGGTGCCATGCTGACCCATGGCAACCTGTGGTCCAATGCGCAAGTGCTGCGCCAGCTCTGGCGCTTCAGCCATGATGACGTGCTGCTGCACGCTTTGCCGATCTTCCACATCCACGGCCTGTTCGTGGCGACCAACATCTGTCTGGCATCGCGGGCCTCCATCATCCTGCTGCCGAAATTCGACATCGAGGAAATCTTCCGCGCGCTGCCCGCCGCCTCGGTGATGATGGGGGTGCCGACCTTCTATGTCCGGCTGCTGCAGGATCCGCGCCTGAACCGCGAAACGGCCGGCCATATGCGGCTGTTCGTGTCGGGCTCGGCGCCGCTGCTGGCGGAAACCCACCGGGAATGGTCGGCGAAGACGGGTCAGGCGATCCTGGAACGCTATGGCATGACCGAAACCAACATGAACACATCCAATCCCTTCGAAGGCGCGCGCAAGCCGGGCTCCGTCGGGTTTCCGCTGCCCGGGACCGAACTGCGCATCGCTGACGATGAGGGTAAGGCCTTGCCACAGGGCGAGATCGGCATGATTGAGGTGCGCGGGCCGAACGTCTTTGCCGGTTACTGGCGGATGCCGGAAAAGACCGCGGCGGAATTCCGCGCCGATGGTTTCTTCATCACCGGCGATCTGGGGATGATCGATGGCGACGGCTATGTCCATATCGTGGGCCGGGCCAAGGACCTCATCATCAGCGGCGGCTTCAATGTGTACCCCAAGGAAATCGAAAGCCTGATTGACGAACTGCCGGGCGTGACCGAAAGCGCGGTGATCGGCCTGCCGCACAGGGATTTCGGCGAAGGCGTCACGGCCGTGGTAGTGCTGAACAAGGATGCGGCGCTGACGCAGGCCGAAATTAAATCGGCACTGAAAGACAAGCTGGCGAAGTTCAAGCAGCCCAAGGCGGTGCTGTTTACCGATGCGTTCCCGCGCAACGCCCTGGGCAAGGTGCAGAAGAACCTGCTGCGCGACAAATACAAGGACCTGTACGCCTGATGAACCGGAGCCGGGAAGCCTGTGAACTTCTGTACAGCCACTGGGCCGCCGGCACCCGGCTGGAAAGCTTGCCTTCCGATCTTCGCCCCGCGAACCGCGCGGAAGGCTATGGAGTACAGGCGCATCTGGAATCCCAGACCCGCGTACCGCTCTTTGGCTGGAAGATCGCGGCCACCAGCGTCAACGGCCAGCGTCATATCGGCGTGGATGGGCCCTTGGCGGGACGCATTCTGGCAGAGCGTGTGATCGTTGATGGCGGCGATTTTGCGCTGGGCACCAGCCTGATGCGGGTAGCGGAACTGGAATTCGCCTTCCGCATGGCTGTCGATCTTGCGCCGCGCGCAATGCCGTACACGCAAGATGAAGTCCTTTCGGCGATCGCAACCTTGCATCCGGCCATCGAATTGCCGGACTCGCGTTTTGCGCATTTCGAGACTGCCGGCTTGGCGCAACTGGTGGCGGACAATGCCTGCGCGCATTATTTCGTGCTGGGACCGGCGGCGGACGACAGCTGGCGGGCGCTGGACTTGGCGGCACACCCCGGCAAGGCGTTCCGCAATGGCGCACTGGCTGAAGAAGGCGTGGGCGCCAATGTGCTGGGCGATCCGCGCATCGCCCTGACCTGGCTGGTCAATGAACTGTCCGCTCATGGCATGACATTGAAGGCGGGGCAGGTGGTCACTACCGGCACTTGCGTCAAACCGGTCGTCATAGCGGTGGGTGAGACAATCGAAGGCGATCTGGGATTTCTGGGCCGCGTTTCGGTCCGGATTGTCTGATTATTCCGCCGCCAGCGGCTTGCGCGTGGGCAGGGGTGGGGACACCGGATAAAGCTTCTGCCGCAAAGCCGCCGCCACCTCGTACAACGCATCACGCACTTCGATCTGCCGCGGCACCGTCATGCGTTCGGCGTCGTCGGTGGCCGACAGTGCCGCCACGGCACGGCCTTCGCGGTCCAGCACCGGCACGGCGATGCAGCGCATGTTGGCCTTGTGCTCACGGTCGTCCATGGCATAGCCCTGCGCGCGTACCTTCTTCAGTTCAGCGCGCAGCCCCGCCTTGGTGGTGATGGTATAGGGCGTCAGCGCGATCAGTTCGCCATCCAGCACAAAGCTGTCCACTTCCTGCTCCGGCAGCGCGGCCAGCAGCACTTTGCCCAGGCCCGAGCAATAGGCTTCCAGTTGCGCGCCCACCCGCGTGTGAACGGCGAAGGCGCCGGGGACCGAAACCTTGGCGACGTAAGTCACCATGCCCTGTTCCAGCACACCCAGATGAACGGTGAGCTGCAGGCGCTTTGCCAGCTCGCTCATCAAGGATTGACTGGCATCGCGCAGCAACTCGTTGATGGTGACATTGTGCGACAGCGACAAAAGCAAAAGGCCCGGCCGATAGCGCCCGCGCGGGCCGCGCACCAAAGCGCCGATTTCTTCCAGGGTCTGGATCAGGCGATAGCCGGAGGCTTCGGGCAGGCCCGCGCGCCGGCTGAGCTCGCAGCTCGTCACCCATTCTTCCGGATCGTGAAAGGCTTTCAGGATGGCGAAAGCCTTCATCACCGAATGATTTTTTGGTGTCGCCACGCCCTTGTCCCCAAACAAATGGCGTCACCGCGAAGTGGCACCGCCCGCGTTTTCCCCTTTGCCGCTTGCCGCGATCTTGGCCACGGACGGTGCGGGCAAATGATTGTCCGGCGGCCACTATAACCCAAAGATGACGATACGTCACCTCTCACAGAGTGAGATTCTATCTTTGCTCTGGCCAGCGGCTGCCGGTACCCAAGAGGACATAATAGGGTGGGGATCATGATCAGACCGGCAATTGCAGCACTTGTTGTTGGACTGATGGCCGGACCGGCCACGGGCCTGGAGGAATGGCCCACCTACGGCCATGACTATGGCGACAGCCGCTATTCGCCGATGGCCCAGATCACCCCCGCCAATGTCTCAGGGCTAAAGCCCGCCTGGACCTATCATATGCGCCCGCCGGGCCGCGAAACCCGCGGCTTTGCCGCATCCGAGAACACGCCGCTGGTGGTGGGCGGGTTGATGGTTGTCTCCACCCCCTATGGCCGGGTGTTGGCGCTGGATGCGGAAACCGGCAAGCAGCGCTGGGCCTATGAAGTGCCGGCGGGCGACCAGCCGGCGACGCGCGGTGTGTCCTACTGGCCCGGTGCGAAACCGCAGATCGTGTTCGGTACCCGTGGCGGCCTGTTGATCGCGCTGGATGCCAGGAGCGGTGCGCCGGTGAAAAGCTTCGGCA
>CANCMM010000003.1:0-23541 GCA_947379335.1 Alphaproteobacteria bacterium
TTCGCTGGTGGTGGTGGTGGAAAGCCCGGCCTCAGAAGCCAATATGCGGGCCATGTTTGCCGATATTGACGCCCGTCTGGGCAACCATCCCGAAGTGGGCGAATACGACCAGAAGATTTAGACCGCTTGTCTTGATCGCTGGTCTGCGCGAGCATCCCGGAAAAGAACGGGGAGGGGCACATGGACCGGCGCACATTGCTGGCTGCGGGACTTGGCGGCGCGCTGCTGCCGCGCGCGGCGCTGGGACAGACACCGCCGCATGAGACCGGCTACCTGCCGGGCGACTCCCAGGAATTCATCGGCCTGTGGCCGGGCACGCCGCCGGGTGGCGCCGGCATCCAGCTGGACCTCAAGGTGATCGATGCGGTGCAGCCGGATGGTTTCCATGTCCGCGCCGTCAGCCAGATCCAGCAGCCGGGTTTCTTCGTCTATCGCCCCGTCAAGCCCACGGGCTTGGCCATGCTGATCATTCCGGGCGGCGGCTATGCCGCGGAGGGCGGCGACCGCGGCGGCCGCGAGATCGCGCAGTATTTCGCATCGCGCGGCATCATCAGCTTTGTGCTGCGCTACCGGTTGCCGGGCGAGGGCTGGAAGAACCGCGACATGGTGCCGTTGCAGGACGCCCAGCGCGCCATGCGCCTGATCCGCGCCGGCGAATATGGCGCCCAGAAATTGGGCGTGATCGGCTTTTCCGCCGGCGGGCATTTGTCGGCTTCCTTGGCGCTGCACCATGGCATGACCACCTACGAAAAGATCAGCGCCACGGACGGCGGTGACGCCAAACCCTTCATCGCCGCGCATATGTATCCGGTCATCACCATGGGGCCTGGCGCCCATGCCGGTTCGCGCGACAAGCTGCTGGGCGAAAATCCGAGCGCTGAGATGATCGACAAATGGTCGTTGGAAAAACATGTCGGCGCCGATACGGTGCCGTCCTTCCTGGCGCTGGCGGCCGATGACGACATTGTGCCGCCCATGCCCAACGGCATTGCGTTTTACCAGAAGCTGCAGGAGGCGAAGATCGCCTCACAGATGCATGTGTTCGAGGCGGGCGGCCATGGCTTCAGCCTGCATTGGGCGCAAGGCAAGCCGTGCGGCGCCTGGCCGGAACTGTTCTTGTCCTGGGCGGGCACGCACGGATTTAAGGCTTAAGCGCCTCTAGTAGCGCGGCGTGGAAGCGCGCCGGGGCCTGGATCTGCGGTGAGTGACCAAGGTCCGCGAAGCGGATCAGCTTGCCCTGTTTGAAGCGCTTGACCGCCGCTTCCGCCAGCACAGGATAGTTGCCGAGGGTTGCGCGGATTTCCGGTGGCGCCAACTGCTTGCCCGGCGCGGTATTGTCCTTGTCGCCGATTATCAGCAGCACCGGCATTTTCAAATTCTCGAACTCGTAGAACACCGGCTGGCTGTAAATCATGTCGTAGGTCAGGGCCGAATTCCACGCCACGATGGCCTTGCCGGCCCCGCGATACATGCCGGCCAGCATCTGCACCCAGGGCTCGTATTCCGGCTTCCACGTATTGGCGTAATAGGTGACGCGCTCATAATCGCGGATGCTGTCGGCGCTGGTCTTGAGCTGAACCTGATACTGCGCGTCCAGGCTTTGCCACGGCACGCCCTTGGCGCGCCAGTCTTCCAGCCCCAGCGGATCGACCAGCACCAGTCTTTCGGTATCCTCCGGGAACGCCAGGCCGTAGCGCACCGCCAACATGCCGCCGGTGGAATGGCCCATCACAATGGCGCGGGTGATGCCCAGCGACTTGAGCAAGTCGTGGGTGTTCGCCGCCAGTTGCTCGAAGGTGTACTGGTAATGTTGCGGCTTGGTGGATTTGCACCAGCCCACCTGGTCGGGCGCGATGACGCGATAACCGGCGCCGCTCAGCGCCCGGATGCTGCCTTCCCAGGTCGCGGCGCAGAAATTCTTGCCATGCAGCACCACCACCGTATGCCCGTTCGGCGTGGCGGGCTTCACATCCATGTAAGCCATGTCCATCGCCACATCCTGGCTCTGGAACCGGTAATGCTGCAGCGGGAAGGGATAATCATAGCCTTCCAGCGTCGGGCCATAGGCGGCTTCCTGCGCCGATGCGGCAGACGCGAAGAACAATAGTGCGGCGGCGATATGGATTTTCATGCGCGAACAATACGCCTTGCCCGCAAAAGGAAAAGGGTGAGATGCTTGGATCAAAGAGGAGCGTCGGCGGGGCCGGTAGCGGCAGCGTACCGGCGAGCGACCAACAAAAAGTGGAGGGATTGATGGATCGCCGCAACATGATCGGGCTTGGTTTGGCTGCCGCTGCGCTGTCAAAACAGGCACTGGCCGACACCTTGATGCCGGGCGACGGCAGCGTCCCCAGCGATCCCAAGGAGATTGTCACCCTGTGGCCGGGGACGCCGCCCGGCGGCGCCGGCATCCGCCTGCCCAACCGCATCCAGAACCGCGATCCGGGCGCGGCCCCTGTCGACCGCTATATCGACCAGGTCGGCAATCCCAGCATGATCGTGTTCCGTCCCGACAAACCGGATGGTTCGGCCATCATCGTGGCGCCGGGCGGCGGTTATTCGCGCGAGATGATGGATTTCGAAGGCACCGACGTGGCGCGCCGCTTTAATGCCGCCGGCGTCACGGTGTTCGTGCTGCGCTACCGCTTGCCGGGCGAAGGCTGGGCGAACCGCAGCGACGTGCCGCTGCAGGATGCCCAGCGCGCCATGCGGTTGGTGCGCGCCAATGCCGCCAAATATGCGCTGGACCCGGCGCGCATCGGTTTCATGGGCTTTTCTGCCGGCGGCCATGTCGCCTGTTCCATCGCCACCCGCTTCGCGGCCAAGGTTTATGCGCCGATGGATGCCGCCGACAGCGCGGATGCGCGGCCCAGTTTCTCGGTGCCGATGTATCCGGTCGTCACCATGGGCGAGGGCCGCCACGCCGGTTCGCGCGGCAAGCTGCTGGGTGAAAATCCCAGCGCCGAACTGATCGATGCCTATTCCTGCGAGAAACACATTCCCGCCGATGCCCCGCCGACCTGGATCTGCCTGGCCGCCGACGACAATGTTGTGCCCCCGATCCAGAATGGGGTGGCCTATTTCACCGCTTTGCGCGCCGCCAATATCGCGGCCGAGATCCATGTCTTCGAGGTCGGTGGCCATGGCTATGGCATCAGCAAGACAATCGGCAAGCCGGATGCCGCCTGGCCCGACCTGCTGCTGCGCTGGGGCGCCAGCCACGGATTTTTCAAGGCGCTTTAAGCGGCCTCGCGCTGGCGCACGAAATCCAGCGCGTCGCGCAGAACGGCGATGCCCGCGTCATGGCGCGGTGCGTTCTCGCTCAGGTGGCGGCGGAACAGCCGCGCGCCGGGACGGCCGTTGTAAAGTCCCAGCATCGGCTTGATCAGCGTGTGCAGCCGCGCGCCCTGGGCCAACTGGCGCTCGACATGGTCGCAATAGGCAGCGACCGCCGCATCCAGGTCGGTGGGCGCGCCGCCGAAGAAGCGCGCATCCACCTGCGCCAACAAAACGGGATTCTGGTAGGCGGCCCGGCCCATCATCACGCCATCGACATGGCGCAGATGGTCTTCGGATTGCTCCAATGTCTCGATGCCGCCATTGACCAGTATGGTCAGGTTCGGCCGCTCGCGCTTGACCCGGTAGACCAGCTCGTAATCCAGCGGCGGCACGTCGCGATTTTCCTTCGGGCTCAGTCCCTCCAGCCAGGCCTTGCGGGCATGCACCGCGAACACGTTCCCCCCGGCTTCGGCGCATGCATCGATCAACGCGCGCAACGCCTGTTCGGGGTCCTGGTCATCCACCCCGATGCGGCACTTGACGGTGATGGGCAGCTTCACTGCCGCGCGCATCGCCGCCACGCACTCGGCAACCAGCGAAGGCTCACGCATCAGGCAGGCGCCAAAGCGCCCCGACTGCACCCGGTCCGACGGGCAGCCGACATTCAGGTTCACTTCGTCATAGCCGAAGTCGGCGGCGATCACGCACGCCTGCGCCAGCTTCGCCGGATCGGAACCTCCCAGTTGCAACGCCAAGGGATGCTCGAACGCTTCGAAACCCAGCAGCCGGGCTCGGTCGCCATGCAGCACCGCATCCGCCGTCACCATCTCGGTATAGAGCAGGGCGTTTTTGGTCAGGCAGCGATGCAGCACCCGGCAGGGACTGTCGGTCCAGTCCATCATCGGGGCGACGCTGAATCTGCGGCTTAAGCTGTTCATGGGATTGAATTAATTGGAGTTGGCCGGGATTCTCAACGAAAATCTGACCGTTTCCCGTAACGTGTTGCGCCCGCTATCCAATTTTGCGATTGCCGGCATCCTGTTGCATCATCGGGCAAAAGAGATTGGGCGCAGCCTGGGCTGCGAGGGGAGAGAAACATGGCATTCCTGACACGGCGCAAGATGCTGTCTTCGACGGCGGTGGCGATGGTGATGACCGGTTTGCCGGCCCAGGCACAGACAAAGTCGGCCACGCCCCCCGATACCGAATGGCGCAACTATGCCGCCGACCTGGCCAACACCCGCTATGCGCCGCTGGACCAGATCAACGCGACCAACTTCGACAAGCTGGAAGTGGCCTGGCGCTTTCCGTCGTCCATCCTGGGATCGCGCCCGGAATATACCTGGGAAGCGACACCGCTTCTCATCAAGGGCCGCCTCTACACCACCGGCGGCGCGCGCCGCGATGTGATCTGCGTCGATGCCGCCAATGGCGAGCTGCTGTGGATGTTCCGCAAGGATGAAGGCGCGCGCGCCCGCAATGCACCGCGTCAATATTCCGGACGCGGTCTTTCCTATTGGACCGACGGTACCGAGGAACGCATCCTGTATGTCACGTTCGGCTATCAACTGGTATCGCTGGATGCAAAGACGGGCCTGCCCGTCGCCGGCTTCGGCGAAAATGGTGTTGTCGACCTCAAGCTCAACGACGATCAGCTAATCGATCCGGATGGCGGTGAGATCGGCCTGCATGCCACCCCGACCGTGGCGCGCAATGTGGTGATCGTGGGCGCCGCCCACGCCTCGGGCAGCGTGCCGGGCATCAAGCCGCGCACCAAGGGATACGTCCGTGGCTTTGACGTGAAAACGGGCAAGCGGCTGTGGATTTTCCACACCATCCCGCTGAAGGGCGAGTTCGGTTACGACACCTGGCTGCGGCCCGGTGAGGCGGAGAAGGCCACCAACACCGGCGACTGGGGCCAGATCTCGGTCGATGAGGAACTGGGTCTGGCTTATCTCGGCATCGAGATTCCGTCCGCCGACGAATCCGGTATTCACCGCCAGGGCAACACCCTGTTCAGCAATTCCCTGGTCGCGGTCGATCTGGAAACCGGCAAGCGCCGCTGGCACTACCAGCTTGTCCATCACGACATCTGGGACCGCGACGTACCTTGCGCGGCGATCCTCTGCGACATCCCCCACAACGGCAAGATGGTGAAGGCGCTGGCCCAGCCCAGCAAGCAATGTTTCCTGTACGTGCTGAACCGCGAGACGGGCCAGCCGATCTGGCCTTTTGTGGAAAAGAAAGTGGCCAGGGGCGACGTGCCGGGCGAATGGTATTCACCGACCCAGCCGATCCCGTCCAAACCGCCGCCCTATGATGTGCAGAGCGTGGATGCCTCCACCGTCATCGACTTCACGCCCGAATTGCATGCCAAGGCGCTGCGGTTGCTGGCGCATTACAAGACGGGGCCGGTTTACACCCCGCCCTCCCTGTCCCGCGCTGATGGTACCTGGGGCACGCTGACGTCGCTCGCCACCCAGGGCGGCACCAACTGGGCCGGCGGCTGCTATGACCCGGAAACCCATACGGTTTACACCTTTTCGGAAACCACCGTGGCGGTGGACGGGCTGGTGCCCGGCAATCCGAGCTTCACCGACGCGGATTATATCCGCGGCACCGCAGGGGCCGCGCCCACGCGGGCGGCGGTGATCCAGGGCGGCGATGAATATCTGGCGCCGCCCACCGCGGTCGCCAATGCGGCGCAGCCGGCAGCTGCGAGCGGGGCGCAGGAATTCCGCCCCGGCGTCGTCACCATCGACGGCTTGCCGCTGATGAAACCGCCTTATGGCCGCATCACCGCCACCGATCTGGAGAAGGGCGACATCGCCTGGCAGATCGCGCATGGCGACACACCCGACAATATCAAGAACCATCCCGCGCTGAAGGGCCTGAAAATTCCGCGCACCGGGCGGCCCGGCCTGATCGGACCCACGGTGACCAAATCGCTGGTGATCTGCGGCGAGTCCGGTTTCGCCACCACGCCGAACGGCAAGAAGGGCGCCCTGCTGCGCGCCTATGACAAGAAGACGGGTGAGGATCGCGGCGCGGTCTATATGCCGGCGCCGCAGACGGGATGCCCGATGACCTTCATGCTGGGCGGTCGCCAGCACATCGTGCTGACCATCGGCGGGCCGGGCTTCCCGGCCGAGCTGATCGCCTTCCGCTTGCCCGGTTAGTAGCCCAGCTTGAGCATGGTGTTGGACGCGCCGTTCACGGTGCCCTTGTCCAGCCATTCCAGCGAGGCCTTGAACAGGATCAGATGGTTCTTCTCCCACATGGCATTGTGTGAGGAGCAGCCCAGGTCGATGAAGACTTTCTGCGGGCTGCCGATATCGGCATAGAAATCGCGCACCCGCTCGGGATTGACCTGTTTGTCGTTGATGCCGCTGACCATCAGGGTCGGCGTGGCCATGGCTTTCACTTTCTCCTGCGTCCAGCCCCAGCTCGATGAGGCGATGGAGGCGCGGCGTACCGCCGGCGTCCATTTGGCGCCGACCGGATCGGACTTCAGCATCTCCGACCAGACCGAGGCGGCAGCGGCCGGATCGACCTGGCCCGGGCAGGGCGCCTGGCGGTCCCAATTGGCGGTGAACTGATCATGGCTCTGGGTGTTGAACGCCGGGCCCGGCACCGGCAACACCGCGGGCGCCTGCGCCTTGGTGGCCCGATTGTAAGCAGGGGCCAGCAGCACCAGCCGCGCGACCTGGTCGAGATGATTGGCGGTCCAGCCGCCGGCGCGGGGGCCGCCTTGCGACCAGGCGATCAGGTTGATCTTGTCCACATGGCGCAGCTTCTTGATGTAATTCACCGCCGCGGAAATGTCGTTCCAGTCGGACTCGATGTTGGTGAGATTGCCGGGATAGGTTTGCGGGCAGGAGACGCCGAAGTCCTTCTGCAACTCGGGCGACAGGTTGCACTTGTCGGCCATCGGCTTGGGGCGCGCCGAGCGGCCATAGCCGGTCATGTCGACGCTGAATACGTCATAGCCGGCAGCGGCGAGATACCCCATCCAGCTGTAATCCTGGTAGGGCACATCGAAGCTGACTTCGGCGGGGGTGCCCGCGCCGTGCACGAACAGCACCACCTTGTCACCGGCGCCGCTTTTCAGCACCGCGGGCAATGCGCGCTCGCGCACATAAAGGCTGGATTTCTTGCCGGCGATCACCGGGACCATCGAGGTCACCGTGACGGTGTGATCGCGGGTGCGGGTTTCTTCGGCCGGGGCGGCCGCGTTCAGCGCCAGCAGCAGCGGCAACGCCATCCACAAACGGGTCATGCTCCCCTCCCACTATTTTGCGGGAGTATGAGCCCTTAATCCGGGGCCGGGCAACAGGGCCTATTTGTGATGTTGGAGCTTGGTGTTGACCAGCTGAAAGAACACCGGGACAAAGAAAATCGCCAGAACGGTGGCCGTGATCATGCCGCCCACCACGCCGGTGCCGATGGCATTCTGCGAGCCGGCGCCCGCGCCATGCGCCAGCGCCAGCGGCATGACGCCGGCGATGAAGGCGATGGAGGTCATCAGGATGGGACGCAGGCGCAGACGTGCCGCTTCCATCGCGGCGTCGAAGGCGCTGGCGCCTTTTTTCTCCGCATCCACCGCGAACTCCACGATCAGGATGGCGTTCTTGGCGGACAGGCCGATGGTGGTCAGCAGGCCGACCTGGAAATAGATGTCGTTGAAGAGGCCGCGCAGCGAGGTCAGCGCCAGCGCGCCCACCACACCCAGCGGGATGACCAGCATCACCGACAGCGGGATCGCCCAGCTTTCATACAGTGCCGCCAGGCACAGATAGATCACCAGGATCGACAGGGCATACAGGGCAGGGGCTTGGCTGCCGCTGGCTTCTTCCTGATAGGACAGGCCGGTCGCCTCGATACCCACTTCCTTGGGCAGCTGCTGCGCCAGCTCGCGCATCCGGTTCAGCGCCGTGCCGGTCGAGATGCCGGGCGCGCCCTGGCCCTGCAGCTCGATGGCGGGCAGGCCGTTGTAGCGCGTCAGCGAAGCCGGTCCGATGGTCCAGCGCGAGGTGGCGAAGGACGAGAAGGGCGCCATGGTGCCGCCCGCGCTGCGCACATACCAGCGGTCCAGGTCCTGCGGCGTCATGCGATAGGGCGCATCGCCCTGCATATAGACGCGCTTGACGCGGCCGCGGTCGATGAAGTCGTTGATGAAGGTCGAACCCCAGGCGGCACTGAGGGTGGAATTGATGTCGGCCAGCGACACGCCAAGCGCGCTCGCCTTGGACTGGTCGATATCGACATGCAGCTGGGGCGTATCATCCAGGCTGTTGGGCCGCACCTGGGCGAGCAGCGGATCGCGCGCCGCCAGGCCCAGAAGCTGGTTGCGTGCCGCGATCAGGCCGGTATGGCCGATATTGCCCTTGTCTTCGAGCTCCAGGTCGAAGCCGGTGGCATTGCCCAGTTCCTGCACCGAAGGCGGCACGATGGGGAACACCTGCGCGTCCTTCATCGGGAAGAAGTTCATGAAGGCGCGCCGCGAGATCGAGACCGACGTGTTCTTGTCGCCCTTGCGCTCGCTCCAGTCCTTCAGATGGGTGAAGGCCATGCCGGTATTCTGGCCCGAACCGGCGAAGGAGAAGCCCGCCACGGCGAACACGAAGTCGACGTTGTTCTTTTCCTTGTCGAGATAATAGTCGGCCACGCCCTTGGCGACTTTCAGGGTGGCGGGCTGGGTGGTGCCGGCAGGCAGGGTGATCAGGTTGAAGATGAAGCCCTGGTCCTCGTCGGGCAGGAAACCAGTGGGCAGGCGGATGAACAACACCACCAGCAGCGCCACGATGCCGCCAAAGGCGATCATTGTCGTCCAGACATGGTGCAGGAACCACTGGGTGCGATGCTGGTACCACTCACGGAAGGCGTCGAAGTTGCGATTGAACCAGGTGAAGAAGCGGCCATGCTTGACATGCTCGTCTTCCACCGGCTTGAGCAGGGTGGCGCACAGCGACGGGCTCAGCACCAAGGCCACCAGAATCGACAGCGACATGGCCGAAACGATGGTGATGGAGAACTGGCGATAGATGATACCGGTGGAGCCACCGAAGAAGGCCATGGGCAGGAACACCGCCGTCAACACCAGTCCGATGCCAATCAGGGCGCCGGTGATTTCGGTCATGCTCTTGAGGGTGGCATCGCGGGGCGACAGTTTTTCCTCGTGCATGATGCGCTCGACATTTTCTACCACCACGATGGCGTCGTCGACCAACAGGCCGATCACCAGCACCAGCGCAAACAGGGTCAAGGTGTTGATCGAATAGTGGAACATGGCCAGCACCCCGAAGGTGCCCAGCAGCACCACCGGAACGGCGATGGCCGGGATCAGGGTGGCGCGCCAGTTCTGCAGGAAGATGTACATCACCAGCACCACCAGGGCGATGGCTTCGATCAATGTCACCACCACGTCATGGATGGACAGGCGAATGAAGGTGGTGTTGTCGACCGGATAGACCAGCTTCATGCCCGGCGGCAGCGAGGCTTTCAGTTCCTCGGCCTTGGCTTTGACCGCATCGACGGTCTTCAGCGCATTGGCGCCCGGCGCCAGGTTGATGGGAATACCGGCGGCGGGATAGCCGTTGAACAAGCTGGCGATGGCATAGGTTTCCGCGCCCAGTTCGACGCGGGCGACATCGGCCAACCGCACCACGGCGCCCGACGGCGACGTCTTCAGGATGATGTTGCGGAATTGCTCGGGGGTTTGCAGCCGTGACTGCGCGGTGACGGTGGCGTTGATCGCCGCGCCCTGGACGGCCGGCTGCGCGCCGATCTGGCCGGCCGAGACCTGGACGTTCTGGGTCTGGATGGCGGCATAGACATCCGACGGCTGCAGGTTGAAATTGTGCAGCCTGAACGGGTCCAGCCAGATGCGCATGGCATATTGGGCGCCGAACACGCGGGTGGAGCCGACACCGGGCACGCGGCTCAGCGGGTCCTGCATCTTGGACGTGATAAAGTCCGAGATGTCGACATTGGTGTAACGGCCGGTATCGTCATAGACGCCGACCACCACGATGAAGTTGGGCGTGTTCTTGGCGACCACCACGCCCAGCTGCTGCACAGCGGTGGGCAGCAGCGGCACGGCGGCCTGCACCTTGTTCTGCACCTGCACCTGGGCGATGTCGGGATTGGTGCCGGCCGCGAAGGTGGCGGTGATCAGTACGGTGCCGTCGGCGTTCGACTGGGACGAGAAGTAAAGAAGATTGTCCAGGCCTGTCAGCTGTTGCTCGATCACCTGGGTGACGGAGTTCTGCAAGGATTCGGAGTCGGCGCCGGGATAGGTGGCGTTGATCACCACCGATGGCGGGGCGATGGCGGGATATTGCTCGATCGGCAGGCTGAAAGCGGCGATGCCGCCGGCCAGCATGATGACTACGGCAAGCACCCAGGCGAAAACCGGGCGATCAACGAAAAAGCGCGAGAGATTCATTTAGTGGGTCGCCCTGGGCTGCGGTGCTGCGTCGGCCGGCTGGGGATTGACCGGCATGTCGGGCATCGCCTTGGCCAGGCCTTCGGTGATCAGCCGGTCGCCGGCCTTGAGGCCTTCCACGATCTGCCACTGGTTGCCGACGGCGCGCCCGGTCTTGAGGGTGCGCAGACGCGCGATGTTCTTGTTGTCGATGATCAGCGCGGTGGGCTCGCCCTTCTGGTTGTGGCCCACGGCGTTCTGCGGCACCAGGATGCCGTGCGGGTCCGCGCCCTGGTTGATGGTGGCGCGGACATACAGGCCCGGCAGCAACAGATTTTCCGGATTGGGGAAAATTGCGCGCAGCTGCACCGCGCCGGTGGCGGGGTCCACTGTCACGTCGGTGAATTGCAGCCGGCCTTTCAGGGGATAGGCGCTGCCGTCGTCCAGCTTGAGCGAGACTTCGGCGGTCAGGGCGTCGCCCGCATTGGCATTGCCGGCCTGGATGGCGCGCTTCAGCGCCACCAGCTCGGCGCTGGACTGGTTCACATCGACATAGATGGGATCGAGCGTCGATACCGTGGTCAATGCCGTCGCCTGCTGCGCCGTCACCAGCGCGCCTTCGGTCACGGTGGACGCGCCGATGCGCCCGGCGATGGGCGAGATGATGCGCGTGTAATTCAGGTTGATGCGGGCGCTGTCGGCATTGGCCTTGGCCTGGAGATAGGCGGCGCGGGCATCGTCGGCATCCTGCGGCGCGATGGCGTTCTCGGACAGCAGGCGCTGATAGCGCTCCGCCTTCACCTTGGTAGAGGCCAGGGTCGCAAGCGTGCTGTCATAGACGGCTTTATAGGGGGCCGGATCGATCTGGTAGAGCGGCTGGCCCGCCTTGACGGTGGAGCCTTCCACGAACAGGCGCTTCAACACGATGCCGTTGATCTGGGGACGGATCTCGGACACGGCGAAGGGATGGGTGCGGCCCGGCAGTTCGACGGTCAGCGCCACCGGCTGTTCGGCGATGGTGACGAAGCCCACGGCGGGTGGCGGCATCTGCTGTTGCGGGGGACGGCCGCAGCCGGCCAGAACAAGAGCGGTGGCCAGCCCAAAAGTCAGCGATGGCAAAAAGCGACGCGACATCAATACCCCCGATAAATCACGGATCAGGATGACGTTCGGCAAAAGCCCTGCCAGACATCCCAAGGCAAATTAAAAGTCCCCCACGGCGTCAATGACCGCCGGGGCCCTTACATATGTGCAGCTGCGAGAATTGGAAGGGCGGAATTGGACCAAAGTGCGGCCAATGCCGATTCTACGCCGTTTACGTTGTCAATTTGACACAAGCGGGCCTTTGTCGCCCGCCGTACAATAGGATCGGCCGGATATAAAGCCTGCTCAACATACCAGCCCAAATGTTTGCGGAAGACTTTGAGGCCCAGCGCATCACCATAGAAGCGCAGCGTGTCTGTGAAATGTTCAAGCGCGATGCCCAAACGGGAGGCAATGTCGGGCTCGCTCGTCCCGTCCTCTGTATTCAAGGCCTTGTCCAACGCGGCGGCGATCCAGGGCCGGCCATAGGCGCCGCGTCCGATCATCACCGCGTCGGCGCCGGACTGCGCCAGCGCGGCGCGGGCCGATGCCGCATCGATGATGTCGCCGTTCACGATCACCGGAATGGACACGGCCTTCTTCACGTCGGCCACCGCGCGCCAGTCGGCCTTGCCGCCATAGAACTGATTGCGGGTGCGGCCATGCACGGTGATGGCTTTCACGCCCAGGCTTTCGGCAAGTGCCGCGATCTCGGGGGCATTGCGTGTCTTGTCATCCCAGCCCAGCCGCATCTTCAAAGTCACCGGCCGCGACGTGGCGTTCACTGCCGCCGCGATCAGCCGCGCCGCCAATTGGGGTTCGCGCATCAACGCCGAGCCTGACAGCGCGCCGGTCACTTCCTTGGCCGGGCAGCCCATGTTGAAGTCGATGATATCGGCGCCGGCGTCTTGCGCCAGCTTCGCCCCCTTTGCGATCCATTCGGGGGTGCGGCCGACCAGTTGGATCACCATCAAGGGCAGCGCATGTTCATCTTCTTTGGCGCCGATGGCGGCGCGGCGCACCACATCGGGACGGCCCCGCGCAAAGCTGTCACAGGCCACCATCTCGGTCGCCACATAGGGCGCGCCGCAACGGCTGGCGATGCGCCGGAACGGCAGGTCGGACACCCCCGTCATGGGCGCGGTCAGCACCCGGCCGGGAATGGTCACGTCACCGATCTGGAGAGTGGAGGGCATGGGCGGGGAAATACGCCTGCCCGCCGATTTTGTCGAGTTTAGGGGCTGACCTTGTGGATGCGTCCCGGTCCCATAATCCGCGTGTCCAGCTTAGGCGGATTGCTGTGCAGGGTGACTTCGCTGGGGCCGGCGATGTTGACATCGGCTTCCTCACTGGGGGCGATGTCGGCCGTGTTGACTCCGGCCATCTTCACCTTGGCCTTGCGTCCAATGACCTGGCCGAAATCGGCGTGGCTGACGCCGGCCATGTCGATGCGCAAATCGTCCACCTTGCCATTGGCCTTGATGGTGGCCACCCCGGCCATCTTGATCTGCAAGCTGGGCTGGTCCAGCCGGTCCAGATTCAGCTTGCCGGTGCCGGTAAGAACGAATTTTTCGAACTTGCGGCCGGGCAAGGTGATGGTCACGTCGCGGTCGCGCTCGTTCCAGCCGTGGCAATCCTCTTCGATCATGCCGTTGCGCAGGCGCAAGTGCGCCAATACTTGCGGATCGCCGGTGACATGCACCTTTTCACCGCCGCTGCCGGGCGTGTAATTGGCGACCGCCTTGATGGAGATGCCGGCATGATCGCTGCCGTCCCAGTCCAGGTCACGGCTGGTGGCGGTGGCGCCGGGGATGTTCGCGCAGCGCGACCCGTTGAAGAAAGGAAGATCCAGGCTCCCGAAATCACGCGCGCCGATGGCCGCCCCGGCGCCGATACAGACGGCGGAGGTGGTCAGGCCCAGTATGGCGATGATGGCGATCTTGGATGGCATATCAGCCGCCGGTGCCGACGTTATGAATGCGGCCTGATCCGGCGATATGGGTTTCCAGCTTCCTGGGATTGGTGTGCAGGTTGACGTCGCCGGAGCCGGCGACATGGATGTCGGCTTCCTCGGTGGGGGCGATGTCGGTGTTGCCGCTGCCGGCAATGTGCACTTCGGCGACGCGGGATGCCACATGGGCCGCGTCGATGTCGCCCGATCCGGCGATATGGGTTTCGATATGCTCGACCTTTCCGTCAGCCTTGATGTTGCCGCTGCCGGCGATGCTGATCTTCAGCCGCTCCTGGTTCAAATTCTGCAGCACCAGATTGCCGCTGCCGGCAATGCTGAACTTCTTGAATTCCTTGCCGGGCAGGGTGATCTCAAGGTCGCGCGACAGGTGTCCGCCATTGCAGTCCATCTCGATATGGCCATCGCGGACGCGCAGGTGCGCGACCGCCTGGGGATCACCGCTGACATGCACCTTGTTGTCGCTGCCCGGCGTATAGGTGGCATGGCCGCCGACCGACAGGCCGACGCGGTCGCTGTCGTCCCATTCGATGGTGCGGCTGGTGGCGCTGGCGCTTTCGATCCGTTCGCAGCGCGGCCGGTCGCCGAACATGGACAGGTCCAGCCCATCGAAGCCCTTGCCGAATTCGTTGCCGCCGATGGCGGCGGCGGCGCCCATGCAGACCGCCGAACCGGTCAGGCCGATGACGGCGATAATGGCGAGCTTGTGAACCATGAGGTCCTCCTTTGAGTCTGAAGTGGGCTAGATGGACTTGTTGGCGGTATCGAACAGGCGGAAGTGCAGACGGGCGTAACGGATCAGCAGCTTGGCGATCACGTCCATCAGCAGCAGGAGCAGTGCGCCGCCGCCGATGGCCCCGCTGATCAGGCCCAGCGCGATCAGCAGCTGCATGGCGGCATTGCCCATCACCCCGCCCCACAGCAGGTTGAACAACAGGAAGGTGCCGCCCACCACCAGACCCAGGCATGCCACTGACAAGCCGAAGAAGATCGCGGCCATGGTGCAAAGCAGGGGGAGCAAAATGATGAAGTCGAGGGTGGCCAGACCCAGCAGCGCCAGCACCACGCCGACAAAGTTGCCGGGATTGCGATGTTCTTCCCAACGGCGGAAGCCGACCTCGGCGCGCAGCTCGCGCGCCAGGCGCGCGGGCTCGCCCAGCGCGGCGGCGACTTCATCCTCGCTGCGGCCATCGGCCAGGCCATCGGCGAAATGGCTTTCATAGTCGCGCAGGATGTCGTTGATGTCGGTGTGATGCAGGCCCGACAGTCCGTCGCGAAGTTGCGCCATGAAATGTGCGCGGTTCATGTTGCGTCTCCCAGGATTTTTCGCACCGCGGTCTCGAACACCACCCATTCGGAGACCTGTGACTTCAACGCGTTGGCGCCGCTTTTCGTCAGCTTGTAATATTTGCGCGGCGGACCGCTGCCGGACTCCTGCAGGTAGGTCGAGACCAGCCCCTCATTCTGCATCCGGCGCATCAGGGGATAGATGGTGCCTTCGCCCATGCCCACCGCCTCGGCCATGCGGCTGGCGATGTCATAGGCGTAGTTGTCGCCTTTGGAGAGCAGCGCCAAAACGCACATCTCCAGGACGCCTTTTTTCAGTTGGATCTGCAGTGATTCCGTCATGCGCTATTGTCTATCACATGGTACCTTGCCGTGCAAGGTACTTGTTTCTGTTTCCCGACCTTTAAGGCTTTTGGGGCTAAACCTAAGGTTATGAGCCTGTCCAACCACCTGAAAACCAAGCTGACCAGCCTGATGGCCCGCAAACTGGCGGTCCGGCCCGCCCGGCTGGCAGGGCATCGGCCGGTGGCCTCCATCAGCTATGACGATTTTCCCAAGAATGCCTGGACCCAGGGCGGTCCGGTCATGGCCAAGCATGGCGTGCGGGGCACTTATTATACGGCGGGCGGTTTTTGCGGCCGCACCGAGAACGGCACGGTCTTTTATGACGAGACCGACCTGAAGGAGCTGGCGGCGGCCGGGCACGAAATCGCCTGTCACGGCTTTGGCCACCAGCCGACCCCGACCCTGACCAGCGAAGAACTGCTCGCCGATGCCGAGCGCAACAAGGAATTCCTGCGACCCTTCCTGGGCGGCGATGCGCCGGTCAGCTACGCCTTTCCCTATGGCCGGGTGTCGCCCCGCACCAAGCGCTTCTATGCGCCGCGCTTCGCGAGCGTCCGCGGCGTGCATCCGGGCATCAATGCCGGCCGGGTGGACCTGGCGCAGCTGAATACCGTTTCGCTGGAGACGCGCTGCTGGGACAAGGCGCGGATCGAGACCGAAATCCAGCGCACCCTGCATGAGAATGGCTGGCTGATCCTCTACACCCATGACGTGTCGGATTCGCCGTCGCCCTATGGCTCCACGCCCGAAATGCTGGACTGGGCGCTGACCCGTGTCGCCGCCGCGCGCATCCGGGTGATGCCGGTGTGCGATGCCTTGCCGGTGGCGTTAGGCCTTTAAGGCCTTTTCCCGAATTGCGGAAAGTGTCGTCGTGGGCGTGATGCCTTCGGCGTCGAACTTCACATGGATCACAGACGGCAGGCCGGATTTTTCGGCGGCGATGAAAGCCGGCGCGAACTCGGCGGTCTTGGTCACGCTGGCGCCGAAACCGCCAAAGCTTTTGGCCATGGCGGCGAAATCCGGATTGACCAGATCGGTGCCGGATACGCGGCCGGGATATTCCCGCTCCTGGTGCATGCGGATGGTGCCGAAGGTGGAGTTGTCCAGCACCAGGCAGATGATGGGCAGCTTGTACTGTATGGCGGTGGCCAGTTCCTGGCCATTCATCAGGAAATCGCCATCGCCATTCACCGCCAGCACGCTGCGCTCGGGGTACAGGCTTTTCATTGCCACCGCGGCAGGCACGCCATAACCCATGAAGCCGCAGATGGTGCCGATCTGGGTATTGAACTTGCGGAAGCGATAGAAACGATGGATCCAGCCGGCATAGTTGCCGGCGCCGTTGCACAGGATGGCATCGTCGGCCAGGTGGCCGCGCAGCCACACCATGATTTCGGACAGGTTCACATCGCCCGGCTGTGGCAGCGGCTTTTCCGACCAGTCCAGATACTCTTGGTGCGCGGCGCTGACGTCCTGGGCGGCGCGGCGCGGTGTGAGCGTATCCAGCGCGGCGGCGAAAGCGGTGGGCGAGGCATGGATCGCCAGATGCGGGGTGTAGACCCGGCCCAGTTCTTCGGCGCCGGGATAGGCGTGCACCAGCTTCATCTTCGGCACGGGAATGTCGAACAGGGTGTAGCCCTGCGAGGTCAGTTCGTTCAGGCGCGCACCCGCGGCGATCACCAGGTCGCTGGCCTTCACGCGCGCCACAAGCTTGGGGTTGGCGCCCAAACCGAGATCGCCCGCGTAGTTGGGATGCAGCGGGTGGAAATGATGGGCGCGGCGGAACGATGTGCAGACCGGAATGCCGAAGCGTTCAGCAAAGCGCGTGATCCGCGCCAAGGCGGCTTCGGTCCAGCGTCCGCCGCCCAAAATCAGCATGGGCTTCTGGCTTTGCGCCAGCAATTCTTCCAGCGCCGCGATCTGTTCAGCACCGGGCGCGGTTTCCAGCGTTTGTGCAAACGGCGCGTCGGGCGAAGTGGACGGCAAAGGCAGCATGTCATGGGGCAGGGACAACACCACCGGGCCCTGGCGCCCGGCCAGCGCGGTGGAGAAGGCGCGGCTGACCATCTCGGCCATGCGATCGGGTTCGTTGATCTCGGCCACCCACTTGGCCATGCCGCCAAAGAAGGCGCGGTAATCCATTTCCTGGAAGGCGTCGCGGCCGCGATTTTCGCGCTCCACCTGGCCCACGAACAGGATCATGGGGGTAGAATCCTGCTGGGCGATATGGATGCCGCCCGAGGCATTGGTGGCGCCGGGTCCGCGGGTGACAAAGCAGATGCCGGGACGCCCGGTCTGCTTGCCCCAGGCTTCCGCCATCATGGAGGCGCCGCCTTCATTGCGGCAGACGATCACCTGGATGCCGCTGTCATGCAGCGCGTCCAGCACCGGCAGATAGGATTCGCCCGGAACGCAGAAAACGCGGGTGACGCCCTGGATGCGCAACTGGTCGACCAGCACCTGGGCTGCGGTGCGGGCAGTGACTTCGGCGTGAACGGTCATCCGAACAGGACTTTCTCGGTGTAGGCGAGATCGCCGAGCACCGGGCGATACGGGCCCTTGAAGTAACGCGGCTCCTTGCCTTGCGCATAATGCGACAAGGCACCAGAAATGGAAGAGGGCATGTCACCGTCAATCAGGAAGCCCAGGCTGCGCGGCAGGAAATGCCTGGAAAGCGCCGGCAGGCAGCGGCGGAAATCGTCCGGGCCCCGGCAGAACATCACGTCCATCACCGGCACGCGCGGCTTGTCCAGGCGGCGCGGCTTGAACACGAAGGGCGAGACGATGCCGTCGCGTTCCACCACCAGCGCAGTCATCCCCAGCGCGCGGTGATCGCGCAACAGCTGCGCTTCGGGCAAGCCGTCCGGAATGACGTCGCTGACCGTGCCGCGTCCGGGCAAACCGAACACAATGCTGCGGCCGAAATTGTAGGGCTTGAAGCTTTGCGCCTGCAGGGTGCGCCAGGTGTGCGGCGCCGGCGAGGCGTTCAGGTAGGTGACATGCTTGAGCTTGGTCGCCATCGAGATCAGCGGCGTGGAGTGCGTGCGCCATTGCGGCTCGACATACCAGCTCGACAGGTTGGAGATGATCTGCCCGCCGCGCCGGGACGAGATCAGCAGGATCACGCCCACGGGGCCGAAGCCGCCGTCCAGCACATAGCCGAAGCGCGGCACGCCTTCGATCACCGGAAAGTTTTTCCAGCGCGCAAAGCCATCGGTCCAATAGCGCCGGGTCGAACGGGGGAAGCCGCGCGCCAGCAGATCCGCCAGCCCGTCCAGGTCGCTTTCGGCGATGGCGCGGCAGCGCACGCGGCCGGCCTGCTGGGGATCGATGGTCATTCGCGAAAAAGGCCCTTATTCCCAAGCCTTTATGCAGCATTTGCCATTAGCGGAACGTTAAAGCTCCGGGGGCTAGATTAGGTCCGGAAATCCGGAAAACCAGCCATGAGCGTTGAGACCATCGTCCGTGCCGAATTCGAACAGGTGGCGCGGGAGCAGGAAAAGACCCTGGCCGGCCTGACCGACGACACCGTGCTGCTGGAATCGGGGCTGGATTCGCTGTGCTTCGCCATCATCGTGGCGCGGCTGGAAGACCAGTTGGGGGTGGACCCCTTCACCGCTTCGGAAGACGTCTATTTCCCCGTCACCATGGGCGATTTCATCAAGTTCTACCAAGATGCCGCCGCGGCCTAAGAACCTGCGGGACGTCATCGCCGCCGGTGGGGCGACCCTGCGGTCGCGCGAGTTGTCGGTGGCGCTTTGCGGCCATTGCCGCTGTCTGGATGCCGACCTGTCCGGCGCCAATGTGCTGCTGCGCACCTCGGACCAGTTGTTCGCCGCTTTGGGCCTGATCGAACTGGACGGCATTGCCGCCCGCATCGTCATTGCCCCGCCGGACGTGAAGCCTGAACATTTGCAGTCTGTCATCGAACGCGCCGGGGTTACGGCCGTGGTGAGCGATGATCCCGCACTGGCCGTGGACGGGGTGCGGTTCGAGCGGTTGCACCTGCAGGATGCGGGCGAGGTGATCGAACCGTCACACAAGACCGAATGGGTGCTGTTCACCTCGGGCACCACCGGCGTGCCCAAGATGGTGGCGCATACCCTGGAAGGGCTGAGCGGTGCGATCCAGCCAGCCAGCCAGACCGATATCATCTGGGGCACTTTCTACGATATTCGCCGCTATGGCGGTTTGCAGATCCTGCTGCGCGCCCTGCTGGGCAATGCGTCTCTGATTTTGTCGGATGCGGACGAAGACGCCAGCGATTTCCTGACCCGGCTGGGCGAGCATGGTGTCACGCATCTGACCGGCACGCCGTCACACTGGCGCCGCGCCCTGATGAGCCCGGCCAATGCGGCCATCGCGCCGCGCTATGTCCGCCTGTCGGGTGAAATCGCCGACCAAGCCATTTTGGACAGCCTGAAAGCGCGTTTCCCGGATGCGGCCATGGGCCATGCCTATGCCTCCACCGAGGCCGGCGTGGGTTTTGAAGTCACGGACGGGCTGGAAGGCTTTCCCGCCTCGTTCATCGGTCGTCCCGGCGCGGTCGAAATGAAACTGGCCGGAGGTACGCTCCATGTCCGCTCGCCGCGTACCGCCAGCACCTATGTCGGGGGTGCGGATGCGCTGATGACGGATGGCTGGGTGGATACCGGCGACATGATCGAGCAACGGGGCGAGCGCTGTTATTTCGTGGGCCGCACCGGCGGGATCATCAATGTTGGCGGCCTCAAGATCAATCCGGAGGAAGTGGAAGCGGTGATCAACCGTCATCCCGGCGTGCGCATGTCGCGCGTCTCGGGTCGCAAGAGCCCCATTACCGGCGCCATCGTCATTGCCGATGTCGTGCTGAGCGACGTCGCCAACGACAATGCCACCTTCAAGCAGGCCATTCTGGAGGCCTGCCGCGAAAAACTGCCGGCCTTCAAGGTCCCGGCCATGCTGCGCTTTGTGGTGGCGCTGGAACTGACCGCCGGCGGAAAGTTGAGCCGCAATGGATAAGCGCAATGTGCTCATCAGCGGCGGCACCCGCGGCGTCGGCCTGGCCGTCGCATGCAAGCTGGCCAAGGACGGCTACCGCGTCTTCGCGCTGGGCCGCAAGGAAAGCGATGAGCTGACCAAGGCCATCGCTGAATTCGACTCCGGCGTGCTGAACTTCGTGCCCTTCGATCTGGCCAACGTGGATGCCATTCCCGAACTGGTGCGCGAATTGAAGGCCGAACATGGTCCGCTTTACGGCCTGGTCAACAATGCGGCGCTGGGTACCGAAGGCCTGCTGTCCAACATGCACAATTCCGACATCGCGAGGCTGGTGACGTTGAACACCGTCTCGCCCATCGTTCTGACCAAGTATGCCGTGCGCTCGATGATGACGTCGGGCGCCGGCCGTATCGTCAATATCAGCTCCATCATCGGCTTTACCGGTTACAGCGGCCTGTCGGTTTATGGTGCTACCAAGGCCTCCATGCTGGGCTTTACCCGCAGCCTGGCCCGCGAAGTCGGACGCATGGGTGTGACGGTCAATGCCGTGGCCCCCGGCTTCATGGACACCGAGATGACGTCCGGCATGACCGGCGATCAGCGCGCCAAGATCGCGGGCCGTGCCGCGCTCAAGCGTCTGGTGGATGTGGAAGACGTGGCCGCTGCTGTGGCGTTCCTGATGAGCGATGCCGCGAAAAACATCACCGGCACCACGATGACCGTGGATGCGGGAAATACGGCCTAAAGCTTCAGGGCTTCGCGAACGCTGGCCGGCCAGGCGCTGATCTTGGCGCCATGGGTGACAAACAGCGCCACCGCCAACCGGTCCATGCCGAATGCGACGCAGCCGGTGTGCAGCACCTCGCCCTTGGCGTTGTGCAGGCCCCAGACCTCGCCGAAATGTTCCTTGTGATAGTTGAAGCTCATGCAGGCGGTGGGCGACTCCTTGGAGCGTACCGGCACCAGCAATTCGAACTTCAGCGCGTCGGCGCGCTGCTGGGTCGCCATCATGGTACCGACCCGGCCGAAGAAGGGATCATTGGCCACGTCCACCGTGTAGGGCAGGCTGATGGCATCGGCGATGCCTTGGGCGCGGGTGATCCAGGGCTCGCGAAATTCCTGGATCTGCTGCGGCGTGCCGATGCGGACATATTCGCGCATGCGGAAGCTCTGGAAGCGATCGACATGGCGCGACGGCTCATGGCGGAAACAATCGGCGGCCACATCGAAGACATAACCTTCATCCGGCACCACGCCGCGCTCGGCGGCGATGGGATAGATCGGGTAACAGGCGGCCGGGGCCAGCACCAGGTCGGCTGGCTTGAGGTCTTCGGTCCAGTCGCCGCCGGCTTCATGCTTGGCCGCCGACTTGGCGATCTCGCATTCCGTGCCCACCAAGGTGGAGACGGCGCCGATCAGGTTGGGGAAGCTCTGCAGATATCCCTGCTTTTCCAGCGACGCGCGCGGCATCACCGGTGGGAAGCGGAACACTTCGGCACTTTCGGGACGGTGGCGCGAGATCAGCGCCGCCAGCGCCTCGATCACGCTTTCATAAGCGCCGGTGCGGCCATACACGCCGTCCACGCCAGACGGCTTGAACAGCTGCGATACCAAAGGATGCAGATGATCGGGCTCAAAATGATGCTCGCAGCAAGAATGCGAAATCGGCGTGACGATGTTCATATTTAGTCCCGGATGGAAGTGGGAATTTCGGACAGGATGGTCGAGCTGGTCAGGCTGGACAGGATGCGGTCATTGTTGATCATGATGGGCGAGGACAGGATGTCCCGCAGCGCGCGGCCCACCGATACATCGGTGTCGTTGCGATAACCGGACAGGCCGGTGGCGCGCATGGCGTTCATCACCGTGGTGACCGCCATTTCCGACGCATCCACTTTCAGCAGGCTGATGGCCGTCTGGAAATCGATCCCGGCCAGCGCCTTGGGATCATGGGCGATGGATTCATAACGGTTCAGGGTGGCGGCGATCAGGGCGCGCAGGGTGCGCAAATTTGCCAGCGCCTGGGTGAAATGCGGCACGCCGGGGGGCAAGGCGCCAGCGCGCTGCGCCTTGCGCATGAACTTCTTGGCCCGGTCCACGGCGCCTGCCGCGATGCCGGCCCAGTTGGCGGACCACATCAAGTGGGCCGTCGGCACCATGGTCTGGGCGTGGATGGCGCCATAGGGCTGCGGCAGGATCTGGTCGGGGCTGCCGACCGCCTTCAGCGAAAAGCCGGAACTGCAGGTGCCGCGCATGCCCAGCGTGTCCCAGCCGCCGGTCACTTCCAACGCGTAATTCTTCTTTTCGAACACCACCAGCACCTGGTCGCTGGCATCGGACTCGGCGGCGCGGCGCGCGGTGGTCACCACCGCATCGGCCTGGGCGCCGTAAGAGATCACGCTGGCGTCGCGCACCAGCACGATGCGGCCATCGGCATGGTCCACCGCTGCTTCGCTGGAGCGGACATTGCCGCCGCCTTTGCCTTCGGTGGTGGAGGAGGCCAGCAGCAGCTGGTCCGCCACCATGCGGGTCATGAAATCACGGTGCCAGGCGCTGTCCATGCCGTGATACGCAACACAGGCCGCCTTCACCTGGTGCATGGCGTAGATCATGCCGGTGGAGGAACAGGCGCGGCCCAGGGTGTAGCAGACGTCCACCACATCGGCGACGCTGGCTTCCTCGCCGCCCAGCGATGCGGGCACCATGATGCCCAGGAGGTTCTCGGCTTTCAGCGCGTCTATCGCTTCTTGCGGGAAACGGCTCTGCGCATCCACGGCGCCGGCATGCGCGGCCGCCACGTCTGCGGCGCGGGCGGCGCGGACGGCGATGTTTTCGGCGGGGGAAACAGCGGAGGCGGTCTGAACGGTCTGCAGCATGGCGCGCTCTGAAAAACTCAAGCGCAAGAATAAGATTTAAGTCTGAAACAAGGATGAACTCGGGTCATCTTGGTAACTGCGGGGTTAACGCCTTTGTCGGGAAACCAATGGTTTACCCGCGACCGTTAGATTGGCGGCTTCAGGAGCGCCTTCATGTCCGCCAAAGACCGCATCACCGCCATCGCATCCCGCATGCTGCTCAAGCGCGGGGTGACGACCATTCCCGGTTCGACCGACAATCTGCGCGATGCCGGCCTGACCTCGCTGGACATGGTCAACCTGATGCTGGCCGTCGA
>CANCMM010000004.1:0-21078 GCA_947379335.1 Alphaproteobacteria bacterium
CGCAGGCCAGGGGCGAGCGCAGATACAGACGGCAGACAAGCAGGATCGCCTGCGCATATTCCAGCGGGTTTTGCCCGCCCGCCAGTACCCGCTCATCGCAGGCGGCCTCGCGCTCTTCCACCAGACGCGCGCCGATGAACCAGACCAGCGGATGGAACCAGAAAATCGCCTCCACCAGCATGTGCATCGCCGCCATCAGATTGTCGCGGCGGGCGTGATGGCACAGTTCATGGCGCAGGATGGTGTCGATCTCGCTGCGGGAAAGCTGGCGGAAAATGCCTTCGGGCAGAAGAATTACGGGGTGCCAGATGCCCACCAGTCCCGGCTCCATCAGGGCCGGCGTGGTGCGCACGGGCACCGCCAGCTCGAAGGGCAGGGTCCGGCCATTGCGCGCGACGGTCGACAGGCGATGCCAGCGCAGCAGCCAGATACAGGCGATCGCCGCTGCGCCCAGCGCCCAGACGATGGTCACAAGCGTGAGCCACGGCAGATGCTCCGGCGCGGCGGCGGAGAAGGGCATGGCGACGGGGCGCATGCGGGTCAGAACCGCGAAGGATTCCGCCGGCACGGGTTGGACGAAAGCCATGCGCCCCAGCGCGGTGAGCAGGGAAAAGGGCAACAGGAATTTCAGCGACGCTGTCAGCCAAAGCGCGTAGCGGACGCGCGCGCTGTTATTGCGGAAAAGCAAAGTGAGAACAGTGACGACGACCGCAACCAGGGTGGATTGCCAGAGATGGTCGAACACGCTCACGGCTTCTTGTCTCCGGCCAGTTCGCGCAAGTGCCGTTCCACCTGCTGCACATCGTCCAAGGTCAGTTTTCCCGCTTCGACAAAATGCGCCATGATCGGCTGCGCGCGGCCGCCGAACAGCGCCAGGAAATCGTCGATCAGCCGGCTTTGCGCATTCTCGCGCGACACCAGCGTGTCATAGATGAAAGCGCCGCCGATCTTCTTGATCCGGCCCACCGCCTTCTTGGCTTCCAGCCGGGCGATGGTGGTCTGCACCGTGGTGTAGGCGGGCCGTCCCTTGGCGGGAAAGCGTTCCTGGATTTCGCGGATCGAGGAGGCGCCGTGCGCCCACAAGGCTTCCATCACCTTCAGTTCGAGCTTGCCGAGTCTCGGCGGCGCCATGGGCCATTCCTCAAGAACCGGCGCCAGCTTAAAGCCGGCGCTTGCCCTCGGTCAAGGTTTGGTGGTAACTGTTACTACGTCTGTGGTAATGTGAAGTCTTCTGAGAACAAAGGAGCCCGCATGTCCTGCAAAATCCTCCTTCTGGCTGCTTTCTTCGCCTCCGCCGGCATGGCCACGGCACTGGACGCTACCTCCCGCTATCCCGACGGCACCGGCGATCCCGACGCCACCACCTGCCGCCCGCCCATGCCTTTGCCGTCGTCGCGCATGCTGGGACCCAAGGTCTGCAAGACCAACAGCCAATGGGCGCTGCTGCGCAAAACCGGCCAGGACATCAGCGCCGATGGCAGCCAGATCATTCCCGATCCCAAGAACGCCAAAGGCGCGTCGATGAACTGCACCGCCGCGAGTGGCGGCGCATCGAATGGCGGCGGCGGCATGCCGGTGTGCCATTGAACGCAAAACGCTTCCTCTGCGCCGTGTTTGTGCTGGGCGGGTCTGCTCTTGCCCAAGAAGCGCCGCGCCCTGCGCCGCCCACCGAAGCCGTCACGGTCACCGTCATCAAGGATGGTGAGGCCGCTATCGGCAAGTTCGTGGAAGGCCTGACGGTGCCGACGCGCGTGGCCGGCAAGATGGCGCGCTGGAAGACTGGCATATGTCCGATCGTGGTGGGGCTGCCACCGGAAGCGGTAAAGCTGCTGGTCCAAAAAATCCGGGCTCTTGCCGCCGAGGTGGGCGCGCCGGTGAATCCCAAGGATCCCTGTCCCGGCAATATCGAAGTCATCTTCACCGCCCAGCCCCAGGCGCTGCTGGACAATATCCGCATCATGCATCCGGTGCTGCTGGGCTATTACGACAACAGCGCCCAGGCCGACAAACTGGCGACATCCACGCGCCCCATCCAGTCCTGGTACAGCACCGCGACTTTGGATGCGCGCGGCAATCCGATTGTGGACGGCGCGCGCAAGGGGGGCGTGCATCTCAGCATCGCGCTTCCACCGTCCGGCATGCCTGGCCCACCCGATATCCTGGAAATGTACATGCCCGATGCCGCGGTCACCAATGTCACCGGCAACCGGCTGAATGATGGGGTTTCCAGCGCCCTGAACAACGTGATGATCGTGGCCGATACCAGCAAGCTGCTGGGCCGCGATGCCGGTGGTGTGGGCGATTACATCGCCATGCTGGCGCTTTCCCAGATCCAGCCGCCGGATGCCTGCCAGGCCTTGCCCAGCATCCTGAACCTGCTGGCGCCGGGATGCAGCGGCGATACGCTCACCTCGGCAGACACCGCGTATCTGCGCGGGCTTTACAAGATCACGACCACCACCACCCTCGCCGGTCAGCGCCGGGAGATTCAATACCAGATGAACCAGGCGCTGACGGCCAAACAGTAATCAGCCGTCCCACAGATCGGTGGAGAGATACTTCAGGCCGGAATCGCAGATCACCACCGCGACGGTCTTGCCCGCCAGTTCACCGGCCAGCAGTTGCAGCGCGGCGGCGACATTGGCGCCTGAGGAAAAGCCGCCGAAAATGCCTTCCGTCCGCGCCACAACACGTGTCGCGTCCCGCGCCTCATCGCCCGACACTTGCAGATAGCCGTCCACCGGTACGCCTTTCAGGAAAGCCAGGTCGGCAATCGCATAGCCGCCACCCTGGATCGGGTGGTTTGGATTGGTGACCTTTTCTCCGGCCGCCGCCGCGGCGTCTCGGGGCTCCACCACATAACAGCGAATGGCGGGATTGTGCTCCTTCAGCGCCCTGGTGACGCCGGCATAGGTGCCGCCGGTACCGATGAAATCCACAAAGGCATCGAGCTTGCCGCCGGCGGCTTCCCATATCTCCGGCCCGGTGCCGTGATAATGCGACAGCCAGTTGCCGTCGCGCTTGAACTGGTCGGCGCGGAAGGCGCCGCGCGTCTGCGTCAGCTCTGCCGCTGCCTGTTCCACCCGTTCCAGGTCGCCGCCGGATACCTGACCGGGCTGCGAACCCGGCAACTGGTCCACCAGCAACACTTCGCCCCCCAGCGCCCGGATCATCCGGACACGTTCCTCGGAATTGCCCTTGGACATCACCGCCACGAAGGGATGGCCCATAATCGCGCACAGAATGGCAAGCCCGGTGCCGGTGTTGCCCGATGTCAGCTCGACCACAGTCTGCCTTGGCTTCAGCGCGCCGGTGCGCATCGCTTCGGCGATGATGCCTTGGGCGGCGCGGTCTTTCTTGGAGAAACCGGGATTGAGATATTCCAGCTTGGCCAGGATGGTGCCTGTCACGCCGGCCTGCGCCGTCAGCCGGTCCAGCCGGACCAGCGGCGTGTTGCCGATCGCTTCCACGACCGAGTTCAGAACTCTGGACATAATGGGCCCTCAGCTGCCGGGATTCCCGCAGCATAGGGGAATGGTATGATTTTCTATACCGCCTGCAATTCCTGCTTCAGCCGGCGCGCCACGATACGCTCCTCGCCCGGACGCAGGGTGATGACGCCCAGGTCCAGCCCGTGTTCCGTGGGCAGGATGAAGATCGAGGGCTCTCCCGCCCGCAACTTGTGCACCACATTGGCGCGCTGGATGCCGGTCCTGGCCTCATCCCAGCTCACCCGGATATGAGGCCAGCGGTTGAACACTTCGGGCAGATACATCTCGGCCGTCACGCCGGGAACAGATGTGGCGGCGGCCACGATCACGCCGGCGCGGCGCTCCCATTCCTTCCATTCCTTGTCGTGATCGCGGCTGAGGAAGGATTCCAGGGCGACCAGGATGCCCAGCATCTCTTCCTTGTTGACCTTCATGCCGCGGCCAATGGTGGCTGAGGTCGGGCTGTTGTTGGCGCGGGCGCCTGCGATCAGGTCGGCGCGGCCCAGAAGCAGGCCCGAGGATTGCGGCGCCATCAGCCCCTTGCCGCCCGAAAAACAGACCAGATCGAAGCCCATCTTGATCCACTTGGAGACATTCTCCACCGGATGCACATCGGCGGCGCAATCATTGAAGGTAGGAATCCTGACTTTCTTGCCGATCTCCACGAACTCGGCGTCCTTTATCTCGCCATGGCCGTTGGCGTAATTCAGGAAGAACAGCATGGCGGTCTTCTCGTTGACGGCGCCTTCCAGTTCAGCGCGCGTCGTTACCTCCACCATCTTGACGCCGGTGTTGCGGATGGCATGGTCATATGGAAAACGGTGGCTTTTCTGAACGATGACTTCGTTCTTCATGCCCGTCAGGTCGGGAATCTGGTTCACCTTCTGGCGGTCGGCGCCGGTCAACACCCCTGCCGTGCCCAGGGTCAGGGCAGAGGCGGCGCCGGCCGTCACCATGGCGGCCTCGGAGCCGACCAGTTCGGCGATGCGCTTGCCCACGGCGTCATGCAGCTCATCCACCTCGACAAAATATTGCGAGGCGTAGTTGATTGTCTCCATTACCTCCGGGCGCATCAGGGAGCCGGAATGGGTGGTGTAGGTGCCGGCGGCATTGATGAAGGGCCGGACTTTCAGTTCGGCCAGCAAGTCTCGCTTTGTCGCCGCGGCGGCGGGGGTGCCGCCGCCAACCAGCGCAGCCAGGGCAGAAGGCAGTCCGACCGCCCCTCCCAGAAAACTTCTGCGGCGTGTCGTCATGATACCCCCTCCTTGTTTGGCGCTACGGGTCCTGCGCAACAATCACGGGCGCGTCGTTGCGCACCTGTTGGTCCGATTTTTTCGGCTTTGGTTTCGGCGCATAATGTGGCCGGTCCAATGTCTTGATGAAGTATTCCCGGCTGGAAAGACCATCCATCTCATGCTCCAGCGCGGGGTAGGACGCTTCGGTGGTGCCGGGCGGCACGTCTTGCGGCACGCGGCTGTCGGCGCCCTTGATCACCGCCTGTTTGATGCCTTCGAAGGCGGCCTTGCGCTCTTCTTCCTGCGCCAGCAGCGGAATATCCATCGGCTTGTCCGGATCCACCACATAGGCCGATGACAGACGGAGGCGATAGGCGGACGAGATGCCGTCATAGCGCCCGGTTTTGGGGTTCAGCATGCCGTCGGCATTGCGGCGCAGGGCGTAATACAGTGCCACCGCATCTTCATGCTCGCGGGTGCCTTGCTGGCCGCCATCCTGGGCAAAGGTGTTCTCGGCATAGAGATCGCGCCAGTTGCGATAGCCGGCGAGCAGGCCGGTGGCGGAAAGACCGTCGGCCGCCATGTTCAGCCGAATCTTGCCGTTCGCGAAATTGGTGTCGCCGGTCTGGTCATAGAACCAGGCAATGCGCGGGGTGTGCAGATGTTCGACCTGTTCAGTCTCCACTACGCCATTGCGGATTTTCGCTTTCAGCTTCGTGTACTGCGCCGATTGCAGGATGCGATAGGAATAATCCGCCGCAACGCCGCCGCGCGCATCCTTGACGATGGTGTCGGGTGAAAAACCGATCTCCAGCACCGCATCGCTGTCGTCGTGCGGGTCCTGGTTGCCGGACACCCGCACCACCATGGTGTAAAGGCCCTCCTGCATCTTGTCGTTCGCGCGCAAATCGAGTGTGGCGTTGCCGCCGCCCCGCCAGGGCGCATCGCAGCCCCAGGCGCGATACAGATTGTTGTCGACACCCTTTTCGCCATCAGGACTGATGAAATCAGTTGGCTTGATTTTGCCGTCCAGGTTCAACCCGTCACCGATGCGGCTGGTCACTTGCGGCAGGCCGGGATCGTCGGTGGCCCAGGGATTCACATAGGTCTCGATACCGCGCTGGTAGCCGCGATAGGACATGGCCCGCGCCCAGATGTGGCGGCGGGTGAGACCCGGTGTCTTGACCTTGTCCACGCCGGGCGGGGCGGTGACCCAATCGATCTCCTGCCGCGAACGCCATTTCTGGCGCACGATGGCGGCGTGGGTCTGTTCGGGACTGGCCATGAAAACGGTGCTGCCATGCGGGCAGTCCACGCCGGGTTCGACTTCGGCGCCGCGGCTGTAATCGGAGCGGCCGCCATAGCGGAAGGCATATTCATAAGCCCCCACCACAAAGCCGCGCGTCCAGGGCGCCGCGGATGCGGGCACACTGCCGGCCATGATCGTCATGGACGCTGCGCAAGCCATCAGACGCGATTTGAGCATCATGGCGTTCCCTGATTACGGCTTGTGTGCGCCGTGTTGGGCTCTTTTACCCCAAAAGCCCCTGCGCCGGTACCCCCGGACGGCCTATAGTCCGACCGATGAAAGCAGCCTTTCTTGCGCTTGCCGCCATGCTTTTGCCGGCCGCCGCCCAGCCGGCGCCGCCGCATTTCCACCACCTGACGCTCAATTCCACCGATCCGGAAGCCGCCATCGCCTTTTATGTGAAGCAGTTTCCCACCACCTCGCACAGCACTTGGGAGGGGTTGCCGGCGCTGGTCTCACCCAGTCATGTGATGATCGTGTTCCAGAAGGTGCGAAGGCCCCCGCCCGCCGACCCGGAAACCACGGCCTATTGGCATTTCGGCTGGAGCGCTGTCGATTCGCGCGCCTCGCTGGAGGCGTTCCGCGCCCAGAAACTGCTGGCGCCTTTCTATGCCGACGATGCAGGCAACTTTGTCGGCATCAGCAGCGACACCTATCCCTATCCGCCCGGCGTGCCGGGGCGCACCCGCGCCCAGCTGGAGGAGGCGGCGGCGCAAAAGCTCGAGCCGCGCCGCATCGGCGGCAACGGCTATATCTTCGCACCGGATCGCGCCATCGTGGAATTCACCGGCAATGCACCCGAGCGCTTCGATCATGTGCATATGTGGCAGGACGATCCGCTGTGCGCGCAAGCCTGGTACATGACCCATCTGCTGGCGACGCCGCGGCGCGGCTCCGCGCCCATCAGCGAAGACAGTTGCAAGGTCGCGCGGGGCGCCGAACCCTCCTGGCCGTCGCTGGACAGGAAGGGCACCTATCGTTCGCCCATCGGCGGCGTCAGCTTCGATGATGTGGCGATGAACTGGTACATGAACCAGACGGACAAGCCGCTGGCGCCGACCAGCGGCCACCTGATGGATCATGTCAGCCTCAGCATCGGCGACCTGGATGCCTGGACCCTCAAGCTGAAAGCTGAGGGCGTGGTCTTCCTGAAACCGCTCTACCGCATCGGCAGCATCCGCGCGGTGATGGTCGAAGGCCCCAGCCACGAGGCCATCGAGTTGATCGAAACCCATTAACCAAAGGCGCATTCACCTTGTCGGGAACAAGCCATGGCCCGGCTTGGTAAATGATGACATCGTCCACCGTCGAATGGGGCTGGGCCAATGTCAGTGAAGTGCCAAGGGTTTTGGCCATGCCGGGGGGCGTGAGCGATGCAGTTCAACGTCTCCTTCGACACCGCCAATTCGCCGGACCTGGGAAAGCTGACCCCGGCTGAGCAGCAGGCCATTCTGGCGACCATGAATGCGGCGGCCCAGATCTGGTCGCATTATCTCACCCCCAGCAACGTCACCATCGACATCAAGATCGTTATCGACAACCGGCTGTTCAGCGGCAATGTCCTGGCCGATGGCGGTCCCGATGCCTATGCCCCGACTGGCGCCACTTTCAACGGCAAGCCGGTCTATGACACGGGCACCGCCATCAAGCTGCGTGGCGGCGGTGACATAAACGGCGCCGCGCCCGAGATCGATATCGGGCTGACGGTGGATTCGATCCGCAACTTCCTGTCCTTCAAGACCGATGACAGCGCCGCGGTGCCCGCCGGGCGTTACGACGCCCTGTCGGTGTTCCTGCATGAGATCGGGCATGGGCTGGGCTTCATCGATACCGGTGATTTTGCATCCTTCCCCGGCGTCGGCGTGTTTGACACCCTCGTGCAGAATGGAAAATTCACCGGCGCCAATGCCGAAGCCGCTGCCGGGATGCCGCTGGGTATCGCGCTTGAGCCCGGAAGCCTGTCGCATGTCAGTGAATCGGGCGCGTTCGGCACAGACCTGATGTCGCCCGCCCTGAACGCGGGCACCAATGTGCATATCTCCGCGCTGGATTTGGGCATCTTGCAGGACATCGGCATAGCCGTGCGCCAGCCGACCGCCGGCGATGACGAAATCTGGGCGCTCTATGGGAGCGACCTGCATTTGGGCGGGGGCAACGACATAGGCCATGCGGTGGCCGGCGGCTCGACGATCTATGGCGAGGACGGCAACGATACGATCTATGGCGACAAGGGCGTCGATACGCTGGTTGGCGGCGCAGGCAACGATATCCTGATCGGCGGTGGCAGCAACGACATGCTGAATGGCGGCGCGGGCAGCGACACGGCACTCTATTCCGGCGTGGCGTCGAATTACAGGGTGACGAAGCTGTCGCCCAATTCCTTCCAGATCTGGGATATGCGTGCCGGATCCCCGGACGGGATCGACATGCTGACCGATGTCGAAAATCTCAAATGGTCGGATGGCACCACCACCAGCCTGACGGGGCCGCAAAATCCCGTGGTCACCACCGCTGCGGTGACGGCGCGGCAGAACCAGACATTGGCGCTGTCCAGCCTGTTCACGGTCAGCGATCCGGCCGGGCTCGCCATCACCAAGTATCAAATCCGCGACACCACCGCCGATCCGGCCAGCGGCTATTTTGTGGTGAACGGCGTGGCACAGGCTGCGGGCACGGTGATCGAGATCACGGCAGCGCAACTGGCCCAGACCAGCTTCGTCACCGGCAGCGCAGGCGATGCGCTGGAGATACGGGCTTTCGACGGCGTGAACTGGAGCGCGGCCGACACGGCGAGCTGGTCGCCGTTCAATGTCAGCATAGCCGCCAACCGCGCCCCCGTTATGACCACGGCGGCCATCACGGCGCAGAAGAATCAGACATTGGCGCTGTCCAGCCTGTTCAAGGTGAGCGACCCTGACGGCGACACCATCACCAAGTACCAGCTCAAGGACACCAGTACCGACCCGGCCAGCGGCCACTTTGTGGTGAATGGCGTGGCGCAGGCCGCCGGTACCGTGATCGACATCACCGCGGCGCAACTGGCCCAGACCAGCTTCGTCACCGGCATTACGAGCGACAATCTCCAGATTCGCGCCTTTGACGGCGTCGCCTGGAGCGCGGCGGACAATGCGCAATGGTCGCCTTTCACGGTTTCGGTGCCCGCCAACCGCGCCCCGGTGATGACCACCAGACCCATCAGCGCCAGGAAGAACCAGGCCTTGGCGCTGTCCAGCCTGTTCACGGTCAGCGATCCCGACGGCGACACCATCACCAAATATCAGCTGCGCGATACCAGCGCCGATCCGGCCAGTGGGCATTTCGTGGTAAATGGCGTGGCGCAGGCCGCCGGTACGGTGATCGAGATCACTGCAGCGCTACTGGCCCAGACCAGCTTCGTCGCCGGTACGGTGGGCGATAATCTGCAGATCCGCGCCTTTGACGGCGCTGCCTGGAGCGCGGTCGACAATGTGCCATGGTCGCCTTTTTCGGTCTCAGTGGCTGCTGCCGTCAACCGGGCGCCGACGGTCATGACCACCGGCATCACCGCCAAAAAGAACCAGACCCTGGCGCTGACCAGCCTGTTCATGGTCAGCGATGCCGATGGCGACACCATGACCAAATACCAACTGAAGGACACCACCACCAGCGCCGCCAGCGGCCACTTTGTGGTGGGCGGGGTGGCGCAGGCGGCGGGTGGGGTGATCGAGATATCGGCGGGACAGCTGGCCCAGACCAGCTTTGTCACCGGCACGGTCAATGACAATCTGCAGATCCGCGCTTTTGACGGCACCGCCTGGAGTGCGCCGGACTTCGGCACCTGGGCGCCCTTCACGGTGGGAGTGCCTGCTAACAATGCGCCTGTGGTGGCCGCCCCGGATATCACGGTGCAGGCCGGCAAGACCTTGGCGGCATCAACTCTGTTCGCGGCCAGCGATCCGGATGGCGATGCCATCACCCAATATCAGCTATGGGACGGCACGGCCGGCGCCAGCAGCGGCCATTTTGTCGTCAACGGTGTGGCGCAGGCGGCCAACACGGTGATCAACATTCCGGCCTCCGCCCTGGCCCAGACCAGCTTCGTCACCGGCAGCACGGGCGATGTCCTGCAGGTGCGCGCTTTTGATGGCAAGAGCTGGAGCGCGGCCGACGGCACGGTCTGGGCGGCGATCCACCTGACGGTGCGTTAGTTCAGCGGACCTGGCGCCTTGAGATAACGATTGCGGATGGCTTCGGCGGCCCAGAAGGCCAGTGCCCCAACCGTGCCGGTGGGGTTCATCGCCGCATTCTGCGGGAAGGCGGATGCGCCCACCACGAACAGGTTGGAGACATCCCAGCTCTGCATGTACTTGTTCAGCGCGCTGGTCTTGGGGTCCGCGCCCATCACCGCGCCGCCGGTATTGTGGGTGGTCTGGTAGGGCACCGCGCTCCAGCCGCTGCGCACCTTGCCCACATTGAGAATCTTGGGATTGAGCGAGCGGGCGATCTTCTCGCATTGTTTGCTGACATAATTCTGCATGCGCAAATCATTGTCCGGGAAATCGAAGGTGATGCGCAGCAGTGGACGGCCATGGCTGTCGGTATAGGTCGGGTCCAGGTCCAGGTAATTCTCGCGGACGGCATAGCTGGAGCCGGAACCGCCGATGCCCATCACCCGGCCATAGGTTTTGGCGGTGGCGTCCTTCCATTTGGCGCCCCAACGCGGCGTGCCGGGCGGGGTGGGACGGGAATTGATCGGCCGGCCGTTGCTTTCGCCCGAACCGATGGTGGCCCCGCCCACGAAATCCAGATTGGAATGGTCGAAGGCGTCACCATTGAAATCATGCGCCTGCATGGAAAGCGCGCCGGCGCCGACGAAGGGATTGAAACGCTTGTCGTCAAAGATCATCGAGGCGCCGCCGCCGCCGGTCTGGTAGCAGTAATTGCGCCCCACCACGCCTTCGCCGGTCTTGGGATCATACGGCTTGCCGATGTTCGACAGGAACATCATGCGCACATTCATCAGGCCATAGCCGCACAGGATGATGATGTCGCCGGGCTGTTCGAACTCCACGCCGGCCTTGTCGACATAGGTGATGCTTTTGGCAGTCTTGCCGTCGGGACGCAGGTTGATCTTCAGGACCTCGCATTCGGTGCGAACCTCGAAGTTCGGCTTCTTCATCAGCACCGGCAGGATGGTGGTCTGAGGGCTGGCCTTGGAATAGTTGCCGCAGCCGAAGCGTTCGCAGAACCCGCAATAGGTGCATTCGCCCATCGCGATGCCCAGCGGGTTGATATAGGCGCGCGACAGGTTGGCCGACGGGGCGGGGAAGGGATGCAGGCCCATGTTGCGCGCCGCCTCGCCGAACAGGGTCGAGGAATAGGGCATCTTCAGCGGCGGGTTGGGATACTCGCGGCTGCGCGTGCCTTCAAACGGATTGCCGCCCGGCTGGACCTGGCCGTTTACGACGCCGGCCTTGCCCGACACGCCGCACAAATATTCAAAACGGTCGTAGCAATGCTCGACCTCGTCATAGGTGACGCCCCAGTCCTGCAATTGCAGGCCCGCGATTTTCTTGGCGCCATAGCGCTTGGTCAGGTGGCTCTTGGCCTCAAAGTCGGATGGATAATAGCGCCAGGAAAATCCGTTCCAGTGCACACCCGCGCCGCCCACACCGGAACCGGGCAGGAAGGAGCCATAGTCGCGCATCGGCAACGCGGTCTGGTCGGCGCTGTTGCGCATGGTCATGGCTTCCTGCTTGGGCTGCAGGAACAGCTCGCGCCGCACGGCATAGCGCAGCTCGTCGGGCATGTAGCCGATGTTGAAATCGGTGGCGGTATCGCGCCAGGGGCCGCGCTCGATCGCGACGACATTCAGCCCGGCTTCGGTCAGTTCCTGGGCGAGGATGGACCCGGTCCAGCCCAGGCCCATGATGACCACGTCTTTCTTGGGAAGACTTTTTGCCATTTTTATCCCCGAACCCGCCGCAGTGTGCCCCGCGATTCCGGATCAAGGCCAGTGCAATAGCGCGCTTATCCCGCGAAAAAATTGCTGCGCCGCGTCATCAGGCGATCAGGGTGGCGCCACTTTCCGCGTCATAAAGACTGGTGGAGCGCGGCGGCAGCGACAGTGCTACCCGCTTGCCATTCTTGAGCGCCAGTTCGCGCGGACCGCCGGCCAGGCTGTGGATGCAGACCACGCCGCCGCCGGCATGAACCACCTCGCCCGGTGGCAGGTAGATATGCGCACCGGCTTCCCGGAAGACATGCCCCAGCAATTCGTCGTCATTGGGCGGCAGGCTGCAGAACCAGGATGTGTGTGTCGCCTGGGTCTTGCGCGCGAGCATGACGGCATCGGAGCCATCCAGGGCACCAAGCGGGGTTGCCGCGCGATCATCCACGGTAAAAAAGGGCTTGAAGGCCCTGGACACGCCCAGGGCGCGGATCTGTCCGGCAAAACGCAACGTTCCTTCCGGCGGCCCGGCCAGTTCGCGGCGCGTGATGGTCATGCCGGTCACGTCACTGATCCAGACATCGTTGTTGCGCACCCCATCCGTGATGCCCGGCGCCATGGTCCAGAACAGGTGGCGTCCATTGATTGCGACCTTGCGCCGGATGAAATCCTTTTGCGCTGGTGTCAGCAGGAAGGTGTTGGCGAAGAGCACGACCTTGTAACGATCCCATTCGGCGCGCTCCAGGTCGCCCAAGTGGAAGATGTCGATGGCGGCGCCGCCGCGATAGGCATGCGGCGCCAAGCGGTCCACCAGCTGCGGCGAGATTACCGGATCCTGGTCGGGATAGGCGGCGGTGTAATAGAAAGAGTCGGTGTCGTAGACCAGCGCCACATCGGCCTGCGGCACATACGGCTTCTCATAATAAGGCGCCAGCACGGCGCGCATGCCCGCGATCTCGCGCATCAGCACGGGATCGTCCCACCAGCCCTTGGCGTCGCGGCCGGGCCCGAAGTCGTAATACCAAAAGCCATGACCTTGGGTATGGGTCTGGATCACATTGCGCCGCAGGATGGCGACGCTGTCGGCCAGAAGCGCCGGCGCATCCTTGCCGGTCTTGCGATAGCTGGCCGGCTCCTGGTCCATTTCGTCCAGCAGCAGCTTGCCGTGCAGGCGCAGTGATTCCGCCAGGCCGCGCGCCTGGCCCGAGCCGCCGATGCCGCGGAACTGGGTGGCATAGGCTTGCGGCGCGCTGAGATAGTCCACGTAAGGGCTGTTCAACACGCGTTGCAGCGCCAGGTGCCCGCCGGTCTGGGGCCGGCCGAACAGGATGAAGAAATAGCCATAGAAGACACCGGTGACCAACGGCCTGTTCCAGCTTTCCTTGGCGATGCGGCAGAAATGAATGATGGAATCGGCCACCGTGCGGTGCTGGCATTCGAAGTAATCGCTGACCTGGCGTTCCTTTTGCGGATCGCGGAACAGCCCGTCGGACGTCGCCCGGCGCTGCGCCGTGCCGGGAACCGCAGCGGCGGATAGCGAGGCCGATGGATTATCCCATGCGGCACGCAGGTGATCGTCCGTCCCGTATTTTTCCGTCAGCCATTCGCGAAAATACCGCGTCATGCACGGGCCGGAATCGGGATCGTGCTCGATGAAGCCCCAATAATGCCATTCGTGATAGACGCCGGCGGCGGGATGGATGGCATAGACCGCTGCGCCTTCCGGTGTGGCGCACAGGCGCTGGCAGAACTCCTTCACGCGGGCGCCGGATTCGGCACGCCATTTCAGCGACGCCATGCTGGCGCGGGGCGTGCGGTCCAGGTCGTGTTCCAAAAGCCGGTGCAGGCCGCGCTCGGGAATATCGGCCACCGGGCCATCGGCATACTGGGTGATTTCTTCAGGGTTCGCTGCGTTCCACCAGGCGGGCGCGTTGACATGCAGGCGGATGGAAATTGCGGCATCCGGATTCACATCCAGCACACCGCGGATCTGGCGCCGCACCAGGTCCATCTCCAGCGGCGCATCACCCTTCCAGATATATTCCAGCCAGATATCGACCTGCACCAGTCCGATGCCGGCCCTGGTGAAATTCTCGATATTCTCGCGGGGCACTTCTTCCCACGTCCAGCGCCCGGCCGGCGTGTCGGTCAGGGCATAGATCATGGGCTGCACGGGCTTGCCGTCGATGAACAGCGTGGCGCGGCCATTGTGCATGGCGACTTTGGCGGCGATGCCCGGTGTGGCGGCGTGCACCACGGGCACGCCCATCAAGGGAAGAAGGCTGCCTGCCTGCAGCAGGGTGCGCCGGCGCATCAGGCCCGCAGCAGCGGCGGCAAGTGGCGTGCGGTCAGCTGCGACGCCATCTCATAGGCATGCGCCAGCTTCAGACAGTCCATCTCATGATGGATGGGGGCGATGACCTGCAGGCCCATCGGCAGGCCTTGCGGCCCAAAGCCGGCGGGCACCGCCAGGGCCGGGCAGCCCGACATGGTGATCAGGCAGATCGCCTTCATCCACTCGTGATAGGTCTGCATCGTCTGGCCGGCGACCTGGTGCGGCCAGGTTTCGGTGATGTCGAAGGGGAAAGTCTGTGCGGTGGGCATCAGCAGGTAGTCGTATTTGGCGAACAGCCGCTGCACCGCATTGGACCAGGAGGTGCGTACCGCCGAGGCGTTCAGAATGTCGAACGCCGACAGCTTGGCGCCTTGTTCCACTTCCCATATCGCTTCAGGCTTGAGCAGGGCGCGCTTGGCCGGGTCGTTGTAGAAAATACGGAAGCCGCCGCCGCTTTGCCATTGGCGAATCTTGATGAAGGCTTGCCACACCGGCTCGAAGGGATGCTCGGGCACTGCCTCTTCCACCACGCAGCCCAGCGATTCAAATGTCTTGATCGCGGTGCGGCAGGTGTCGAGCACACCCGCTTCATACGGGGCAAAGCTTTTCAGGTCGCCCAGCCAGGCGATGCGCTTGCCTTTGACGCTGCTTTCCAGCGGCGCCAGGAAGCGTTGGCCGCTTCCGGTATCCGATAGCGGCGCGCGCTGGTCGTAACCGGCCTGCACCGACAGCAGCATGGCAAGGTCATTGACCGTGCGCGCCATGGGACCTGCCACGCTCTGTGACGGCAGCCAGACATCATCGCCCGCCGCAGGCACCACGCCAAAGCTGGTGCGGAAACCGAAGACATTGTTCCAGCCGGCCGGATTGCGCAGGCTGCCGCCATAGTCGGTGCCGTCGGCCAGGGGCAGCATGCGCAGCGCCAGCGCCACCGCGGCGCCGCCGCTGCTGCCGCCGGCCGATTTGCTGAGGTCGTAAGGGTTGTGCGTCGGGCCATAGACCGGATTGATGGTGTGCGAGCCCAGGCCGAATTCCGGCACGTTGGTCTTGCCGATGAAGATGGCGCCGGCGGCGCGCATGCGCTCGGCCACCAGCGCGTCCTGGGTGGGCACGAAATCCTTCAGGATGGGCGATCCGGAGGTGGACCTGATCCCCTTCACCGCGATCAAGTCCTTCACCGCATGGGGAAAGCCGTGCAGCGGCCCCATGATCTGGCCGCGCGCCACTTGTTCGTCACGTTCGCGCGCCTGGGCCAGCAACGCGCCGCGGTCCTGCAGGGCGACGATGGCATTGACCTTGGAATTGTAGGCGGCGATGTGATCCAGATAGGCGGTCATCACCTCGACGCAGGACAGCTTCTTCCCGGCGATGGCGGCGCTCAGCGCGCGCCCATCCATGCGCACGATTTCGGGAAGGGCCGCTGATGCCTGTGTCGAAGCCAACATGGTCGCGGCGCCTCCGGTCTTTAATACAGTCCGGCGGTTGGGGCCGGTCACTTCTTGGCGTTGATCGTCACGGTCTGGAACACGACTTTGCCGCCGCGGGTCACGAACACGTCGTAGCCGGAGACTTCCTTGGGCGTGCCCTTGAACTGCACCCACTGCATGACCGAGGTGTCGGCGCCGGCATTCTGGTATTTCGTCTGCATGGTCTTGTTGCCGGGCAGGCTGTCCTTGGATGTCAGGGTGGTGAACAGCTTGCGGATTTCCGAACCCACGAATACGCCGTCGGGCGAGAAAGCACCGGCCGGCGTCACGATCACCACGTCAGGCGAATAGTCCGACAGCACCGCTTCCAGGTTGCCCAACTTCATGTTGGCGACATGGTGATCCAGCACCTTGGTGTCGGCGCCGGCCCAGGCCATGCCCGTCATGGCCACAAGCATTGCGGCGGATAGGAATTTCAGCATAGCGTCCCCCATCTTTTTGTTCAGACAAGGCTAGAGCAGGCCGAACAGGGCCGCAACCGGGGAGAGTGCTTTGAATCGTCGTTGGACCATGCTGCTGCCGGTCATTTTCGTCAGCTACAGCCTGTCCTATCTGGACCGGGCCAATTTCAGCTTCGGCGCCGCGGCCGGCATGGCCACCGACCTGCACATCACCGCCGCGCAATCCTCGCTCTTGGGCTCGTTGTTCTTCCTGGGCTATTTCGCCTTCCAGATCCCCGGCGCCATCTATGCCCAGCGCTACAGCGTCAAGAAGCTGATCTTTGCCGGCCTGATCGGCTGGGGCGTGCTGGCCAGCGCCACCGGCCTGATTTCCGATATCCGCCTGCTCTATCTCGACCGCTTTCTGCTCGGCATTGTGGAGAGCGCGGTGCTGCCCGCCATGCTGGTGCTGCAGGCGCGCTGGTACACCAGGAGCGAACGCGCCCGCGCCAATGCCTTTCTGGTGCTGGGCAATCCCGCGACCATGCTCTGGATGTCGTTGTTGTCGGGCTATCTTGCGGCCGGGCTGGGCTGGCGCTGGATGTTCATCATCGAGGGCCTGCCGCCGATCCTGTGGGCCTTTGTGTGGTGGCGGCTGGTGGCCGACCGGCCGCGCGAAGCGGCCTGGCTTCCCGCCGCCGACCGCATCGCGCTGGAAGACAAGCTGGCGGAGGAGCAGCGCGACATCGCGCCCATGGCCAACTATGCCGCCGCCTTCAAAAGCCCGCGCGTGATCCTGCTGGCGGCGCAATATTTCCTCTGGAGCATCGGCGTTTATGGTTTTGTGATCTGGCTGCCCTCGATGCTCAAGACGTCGGACATGGGCATGGGTGAGGTGGGCCTGCTGTCGGCCGTGCCTTACCTGGCGGCGGTGATCGCGGAAATTTCGGTGGCCACCTGGTCAGACTTCAGCGGCAAGCGCATGAGCCTGGTCTGGCCGTGCTTCCTGCTGGCGGCGTTGGCCTTTTACGGATCCTACCTTCTGGGAAGCACGCACTTCTGGGCCAGCTTCGTGCTGCTGACGATCGCCGGCGCCATGATGTACGCGCCCTATGGCCCCTATTTTGCCTATCTGTCCGAAGTCCTGCCGACCAATGTCGCGGGCGGCGCCATCGCCATGATCAACAGCATGGGCGCGCTGGGTTCCTTTGTCGGCGCGTATGGCGTTGGGATGCTCAACGGCTATACCGGTTCGTCCGGCATGTCCTTCCTGATGATGGCGGCGGCGCTGATTGTGTCCGCCGTCCTCACCTATCTTGCGCCCGCACCGGCGCGGCCCAAGCCTGCTACTTCTTGACTTCGGTACTGACCGCATCGAGCGGGCAGTCCATGAAGATGGCGATGGTGGCGTCACCGGTTTCCGGCTTGGCGCCGTCATAATGCGTGCCCTTGACCAGATCGGTCAGCACCGAGCCCTTCGGGTATGGCACAGTCAGATTGGCCGGGTCGTAGGTCGTGCTGGTGGAGACCCACCAGGTGCCTTCGATCACCACCGCGTAACGCGCATGGTTGTGATAATGCGGATGGCTGAAATGGTTGGGATGCCATTTGATCAGTTCCAGGCAGGCGCCGGGCTTGTCCTTGTCGCCGATCGGCCAGGCCTGGTCGCTGGCTTCGCCCTTGGTCCACTGGATCTGGTCCGGGGTCAGTGCGATGGCATTCTTGGGATCGATGGTGGCGGCGGCGAAGGCTGGCAGGGTGGCGCCCAGGAACGCGGAAGCCAGCATCAGAGTCTTGATCATGAACGTCTCCCCGGTTGTTTGCGCGCGAGCCTAGTCCTGCCCCGCGCCGCTTTCCATATTGCGGCTGCGTAAAGCGGCTTATTTCAGCTCCAGCATGATGCCGGACTGCTCGCCTTTGACCACTTCTTCGGAATGGCTGCGGTTGGCGAGGTTGTAGACGATGTCGCCGGGATTGCGGTGATTGACGGCGGTCTTGCCGTCCGGCGTGGTGGAGGCGACGTCACCGTCCTGCAGGTAGGTCACCACCACTTCGGTGTCGTGGAAGTGCATCGCGGTGGGCTTGCCCGGCACCCAGGCATAGTTCCACACCCGCACCCTGTCGTTCTCGAACACTTTCTTGGAGCCCGGTCGCGGGAAGGCCGGCGGCAGGCCGGTGGTGTTGGGTACGGTGTTGGACGGCGCGTCCTTGATCTCGATGATGATCTCGTGGGCTGGCGCGCTTACCGCTGTGTCGCTGGTGGTGCCGCCATGGCCCCATACTGCGCTGCCATCGGCATGGCGGGCGGTTTTGCCGTCCGCGCCGCGAATGCGCCCACCGTTGCGGTACAGGATGATGTAATCGCCGGCGTGTTCGATTACCGGCGCGGGCTTGCCCGGCTCCAGCGCCACGTCCCGCACCGTGACCCGCGCATTGTCGATCACCGGAGCCGGTGTCTGGGCCAAGGCCGTCAAGGGGAGCGCCGCCAGCAGGACGCCGCCGAACAGGATCTTGGTCATGGGTGTTTCCTTGGTTTTTTCCGGAAAAACTCTAGCAGAATTGGGTGTTTAGGCCAGTTTGGCATCGTAAAGCTGGGCCGCTTGTTTGGGGGGGCTGCGCCCTGTAGGTTCGCCCCGTTTTCACGCCAAAGAGTGCCCTGTCATGCCGTTGCTGCGGTTTATTCCCGAAACGACCAACGTCAATTTCGTCAAATACCGCTTTGCGGCTTTCGGCATTGACGGGCTGCTGCTGGTCATCTCGCTGATCTCCATCTTCTGGCACGGCTTCAACCTGGGCATCGATTTTACCGGCGGCGTGCTGATGAACGTGAAGTCGGCCCAGGTGATCGACATCAGCAAGATGCGTTCCGACGTCAATTCGCTGGGCTTTCCCGAATCCCAGCTGCAATACGCCGGTGGCGGCGATTGCGACAAACCCGTCAACAGCTGCGTGATGATCCGCGTCCAGCCCAAGGACATCAAGAACCTCAAGGCGGGTGTCGACCAGAACGAGGCCGACCAGGCGGTGGTCAGCGCCATCAAGGGCAAGCTGGGACCATCCGTCCAGTATCGCAGCACCGAAGTGGTGGGCCCCAAGGTCTCGGGCGAACTTTTGAATGACGGCATCCTGGCCACCATCCTGGCGGTGGCGATGATCTCGATTTATGTCGCGGTGCGCTTTGAATGGCAGTATGGCATCGGCGCGCTGATCGCCACCGGCCATGACGTCCTTGTCACCGCCGGCTTCTTTTCCGTCGTGGGCCTGGACTTCAATATCAACACCGTGGCCTCGCTGCTGCTGCTGGCGGGCTATTCGATCAACGATACGGTGGTGGTGTTCGACCGCATCCGCGAGAACCGCCGCAAGTACAAGCGCATGTCGCTGATCGACATGATCAATCTTTCCACCAACCAGATCGCCACCCGTACCACCCTGGTGTCGGCGGCCACCGCTCTGTCGGTGATCCCGCTCTTGTTCGGCGGGCCGGTGTTGTACACTTTCAGCGTCGCGATCCTGTTCGGCATCGTGGTGGGCACCTTCTCGTCCACCTATGTCGCGGCGATGCTGCTGCTCTACATGCCTGCCGTCGGCGGCGGCAATGTGGACAGCAAGACCGAAGAAGCTACGGCTTAGGCCGCCGGATACGGCGCACGACCAGTTCGTCTATCTCCAGCCGTTTGATCACGGCGCGCTTTACGGCCAGGCGCCCAATGGCGATGGTGCCGATCGCCAGTGCGCCCACGGCAAACGCGCCAAGTGCGAAAGCGCCCAGCGCCAAAGCCGGCAGCGCGAGAGGGCGCTGCTTCATCTTAAAGCGGGAACCAGTCCCGGCGGTCGCTATAGACCTGGTAGTGCGCGTTCACGCCGGCGCGCAGGCCCACACCCGTGCGCATCGGCGCCAGGGTGACGCCGCCGCTGCGCAAGTAATTAATGCCCAAACCGGCCACGACATAGAAGCTGCCTTCCACGCCCGGGTAGCGCTGGAACAGCCGCCGGTCTTCTTTCAGGTTGTAGATCAGGGTGAAGCATTTGGAGGCGTTGGCGCCGGCATCGAAGCCGATCGACGGGCCGCGCCAAAAGGTCTGCAGCGGCTCGCGCGTCTTGCGGATCAGCCAGCCCGAGCCATAACGGAAGCCCAGCACGAAAGCGCCGCCGCCTTCATCGCCCTTGATATAGGCGTCGGGCTGGCCCAGGTCGCCGAATATATGCTGCACGCCCTTGGCCATCGCCTCGGTGGTGATGCCGAAGAAGTTGGCGCCCGCGTCAGTGATCTCGTCGGCGGTGTATTCCAGGGTCGAGGCGCGGTCCTTGGCTTCCGGCGCGTTCTGGCCGTCGGCGGCATGGGCCGGCATGATGGAAAGCAGCGAGCCCGCCGCGGCCGGAGTCGCACCCAGCGCCACCAGTCCGGAGATGAATTTCTTGCGGTTCATGCAGTGCTCCTTCAACTTTTCCTTGGGCGCTCCCGCTCGCGCGGACGCGCCGAATCACTCAGCCGGCCGCGGCGAATCTTGACGCAGATTGGGGCTTTTTTACAGGCGGAATGGGTCTAGGATTGGGGCAAGAAAATGGAAACGCCACCCGATAACGGCCCAAAACCACCGCTTTCGATTGCCGGCTGGATCACCCTGGTGGTGCTGGCGGGCTTCTTCTTCGTCTCGCTCTGGTATGCGGTGAAAGTGTGGACCGCCATGTCCGGGGTCCATATGAGCGGCTTTGGCTGGACCTTCCTGGTGATGGGGATCGTGGTCACCATCGGCCTGGGCGCCGGATTGATGGCGCTCGTCTTCTACTCATCTCGCAACAATATGGATCAATAGCTACTTGCCGCGCGCGATGAAGGCGGTGTTGTGGAAACCCGGCTTGCCATAGACGAACGGCGCGCCGTCCCAATCGGTCATGCGCCCGCCCGCGG
>CANCMM010000005.1:0-19816 GCA_947379335.1 Alphaproteobacteria bacterium
CAGAGCCTGAACACGCCGGGACTTTATCCGGCCGGCGAAGGCGCAGGTTTTGCCGGCGGAATTCTGTCGGCAGGTGTCGACGGCATTCGCGTGGCCGAAGCCGTCGCGAAATCCATCGCCGGCATTTAGGCCGACAAGAACTCCGACACAAACGGCGTCCTGGGATTGCGCCGCACATCGGCGGGCGCGCCATACTGCTCGATCCGTCCGTCCTTCATCACCGCCACCAGGTCGGCCACGGCAAAGGCTTCTTCCTGGTCATGGGTGACGAACACGGTGGTGACGCCGGCATGGTCATGGATGCGGCGCAGGTCGGTTCGCAGTTCCTTGCGCACCTTGGCGTCCAGCGCCCCAAAGGGTTCGTCCAGCAGCAGCATGCGCGGCTCGATCGCCAGCGCACGGGCCAGCGCGACGCGCTGGCGTTGGCCGCCTGACAGTTGACTGGGATAGCGGTCTTCCAGGCCTGGCAGCTGCACCAGCGCCAGAAGCTCGGTGACGCGCTTCTTGATGTCGGCATTGGACGGACGGCGGTGGCGGGGACGCACTTTCAGGCCGAACGCAATATTGTCCGCCACGGTCATGTGCTTGAACAGCGCATATTGCTGGAAGACGAAACCGGCGTTGCGGGTGCGGGCCGGCATGTCCAGCCAGTTAAGATCGGCGAAGCGCACCGTGCCGCTGTCGGCGAATTCCAGCCCGCCCAGGATGCGCAGCAGGGTGGTCTTGCCCGAACCGGACGGGCCCAGCAGCGACACGAAGCTGCCTTGCGGCGCCACAAAGCTGGCGCCGTTCAATGCCGGAAAGCGGCCGAACTTCTTGGCGACAGTATCAACGGTCAAAGACATCGGCTTCTCCTAGCGGCGATGGGCGGCGGCGAGTTCGTCCGCATAGCGCCATTCCAGCAGTGATTTGAAGACAAGGGTGAGCAGCGCCAGCAGCGCCAGCAAGGCGGCGACGGTGAAGGCGCCGGCATAATCGTAATTGTCGTACAGCAGCTGCACATGCAGCGGCATGGTGTTGGTGACGCCGCGGATATGGCCCGACACCACCGACACCGCGCCGAACTCGCCCAGAGCGCGCGCGTTGCACAGCAGCACGCCGTACAGCAGGCCCCATTTGATGTTGGGCAAGGTGACGCGCAGGAAGGTCTGGAAACCGGTGGCGCCCAGAGTGGCGGCAGCTTCTTCCTCGTCGCGGCCCTGGTCCACCATCAGCGGGATCAGCTCGCGCGCCACGAAGGGAAAGGTCACGAAGATCGTCGCCAGCACGATGCCCGGCACTGCGAACAGGATGTGGATGTCGTGATCGGCCAGCGAACGGCCGAACCAGCCCTGTGCCCCGAACACCAGCACATAGATGAGGCCCGCCACCACCGGCGACACCGAGAAGGGCAGATCGATCAGGGTGACCAGGAAGGTCTTGCCGGGGAAATCATACTTGGCGATGGACCAGGCGGCGGCGATACCGAACACCGTGTTCAGCGGCACCGCGATGCCGGCCGCGATCAGCGACAGGCGCACCGACGCCAGGGTGTCGGGCTCCTTGATCGCGGTCCAGAGGGCCGACACGCCATTGGCGAAGGCTTCCTTGAACACCAGCGCCAGCGGCAACAGCAGCAGGACTGCGATGAAGGCGATCGCCACCGCGCCCAGGAACAGCCTGAGCCACAGCGGATCTTCGGTGGGTTTCAAAAATCTTTTGGTCATCTGCGTTTGGCCGCCCAGCTTTGCAGCCCGTTCAGCGCCAGCAGCATCACAAAGCTGGCCGCCAGCATCACGACACCGATGGCGGCGGCCCCGGCATAGTCATATTGCTCCAGCTTGGTGATGATCAGCAGCGGCGCGATCTCGCTGACGGCGGGAATGTTGCCGGCGATGAAGATGATGGAGCCGTACTCGCCGGCCGCGCGGGCAAAAGCCATCGCCATGCCGGTCAGCACCGCCGGGCCCAGCATGGGCAGGACCACCCGGGCAATGGTCTGCAGCCGGGTCGCGCCCAGGGTGGCGGCGGCTTCTTCCACTTCCAGGCCCAGCTCGGCCATCACCGGCTGCACCGTGCGCACCGTGAAAGGCAGCGAAATGAAGATCATCGCCACCAGCACGCCATAGGGCGTGTAGGCGACGCGGATGCCATACTCGGCCAACACCGAGCCGATCCAGCCATTGGGGGCATAGAGCGTGGACAGCGCGATGCCGGCCACCGCGGTCGGCAGCGCGAACGGCAGGTCGATCACCGCATCCAGAAAGCCCTTGCCGGGAAAGCGATAGCGCACCAGCACCCAGGCGATGATCACGCCGAAGAAGGAATCGATCACCGCCGCGGCCAGCGCCATGCCGAAGGACAGGCGCAAGGATGCGAGCACACGCGGCGTGGAGATCGCCGCCCAGAAACCGCTCGGGCCCAGTTCCATCGGACGGATCACCAGCGCCAGCAGCGGGATCAGCACCAGCGAGGTGAGATAGAACAGCGTAAAGCCCAGCGAAAGCCGGAAGCCCGGCAACACGTGCCGGGACCGCAAGGGGAACAGTTTCAATTCGATCGCGCTCATGACTATTCAAAGAAACTCCCGGACCGCGAAAACGGCCCGGGAAAGTTGGCGGAAGACTCGTGACAGCCGTTACTTGCCCGGCTGGTAAATCTGGTCGAATACGCCGCCATCGCCGAAATGGGTGACCTGGGCCTTGGCCCAGCCGCCGAAATCGCCATCAATCGTGGCCAGCGGAATGTTGGGGAACTGGCCCTTGTACTTGGCCAGGATTTCCTGGTTGCGCGGACGGTAAAAGTCCTTCGCCTCGATTTCCTGCGCGGCCGGGGTGTAAAGGAACTTCACAAAAGCTTCCGCGGCGGCGCGGCTCTTGTGGCGGTCGACATTCTTGTCGGCCACGGCCACCGGCGGTTCGGCCAGGATGGAGCGCGAGGGATAGACGATCTCGTACTGGCCGGGCGATTCCTTCAGCGCCAGATGCGCTTCATTTTCCCAGGACAGCAGCACGTCGCCGATGCCGCGCTTGGTGAAGGTCACGGTGGAGCCGCGCGCGCCGGTATCCAGCACCGGGACGTGGCGGTAAAGATTGCCGACAAAATCCTTGGCCTTCTGTGCGTTGCCGCCCTGCGCCTTTTCGGCAAAGGCCCAGGCCGCCAGATAAGCCCAGCGTGCGCCGCCCGAGGTCTTCGGGTTCGGCGTCACCACCTGGATGCCCGGCTTCACCAGATCGTTCCAATCCTTGATCTTCCAGGGATTGCCCTTGCGCACCAGGAACACGATGGTCGAGGTGTAGGGCGCGGAATTCTGCGGCAAACGCTTCTGCCAATCGGCGGGCAGCACGCCGGCATTCTTGGACACCGCATCGATATCGGCCGCCAACGCAAGCGTCAGGACGTCGGCCTGAAGACCGTCAATGACGGCGCGCGCCTGGGCGCCCGAACCACCATTGGATGTCGTGATAGTGACCTTGTCGGCCTTGTATTCGGCCGCAAAAGCCGCGCCGAGATCCTTGTAGAGCTCGCGGGTCGGGTCATAGCTGACGTTCAAAAGCGTGACGTCGGCCTGCGCCGTGGTGCCGGCGAAAAGGCCAGCAACAACAAGAAAGGAAAGAAGACGCTTCATCGGATGTTCCTTACAGGGAAATCTGGCTGCGCAGGACAACGGCATCGGCAGAGATATCGTTCGTGGGCGCGTTGATGTGGTTGACCTTGATATTGTCGTAGTTGAGCTGGAACTTGACCGCGTTGTTCGGATACCAGTTCACGCCCAGGGTCCAGACATCCTGCTTGCCGCCCGGGATGCCGCCGGTGGCGGCAGTGTTGGAGGGAAGAAAATCCAGATCGAGGCTGCTGTAGCGCGCGGCCACTTCCCATGCGCCCCAGCCGCCCGGGGTGCCCAGCGGCTTGGCAGGGCGGATGTTGCGGAAGCTGGCGGTGGCGGGATCATAGGGATGCTGCTCGCCGGTCAGCGAATAGGCGAGGAACGCATACCAGCCCGTGAAATTCGGATTGGGCACCGCGAGACGGCGCTCGATCTCGTAGCGGAACCAGCCGCCCTGACCGTAAAAACGATCGTACGTGCCGGCCGTTTCAAAGCCGAACTCGCGCACATGATGGGCATCGATATTGCCGGTGTCGACGGTCTTGCTGGCATCCACCGCCACCTCCGGCCCGTTGCTGAAGCGGATGGTATTGGTGGTGGGGCTGGGCGCGGCATCCGACAGCTTGAGCACTTCGCTGATATGACCTTCCAAAAGCCATTTGGCTTCGGGGGTTGCAACCGCCAGCCAGGCGGCGCGGCCGATCACGGCTTCCTGCGCATCAAACGTGCCCACCGCGGCACCGGTGGTGGTCCCATCGCCGCTCTTTTTCCCGGTGTAGGAAAGCGAAGCGAAATAGGTGTCGCCCTGGGCCCAGACGCTGACGGCTTCGCGGCTGGGCGCACCGGCGAGATTGCGCGCGACATCCACCGCGGCGGCGCGCTCGGGGAAAAACAGTTCGCCCGAACTGGTCTGGTCTTCCTGGCCTTCGAAGGGCGTATAGGCGCCGGCCCGGAAATAGAACGGCTTGAGGCCGTCATATTCGATATAGGCATTGTAGATATAGCCGCGGTTCTCCACGCCGTAGCCGCCAAAATCGTAGATGAAGTTATAGGCCCAGTCGTTATAGACGGTGCCCTGGAAGCCCAGCTGGGCGCGGCGGAAATTGGTGCCGCTGTTCAGGTCGACGCTGGCGGGATTCTTGCCCTGCGCGAAATAGCCCAGGTCAAACTGTACCAGAGCACGCAGCGACAGGGTGAAGGCGCCGTCGGCGGAGGCAAAGCTGAAACGGCCGTTGGAAACCGTGGTCTTGGGCAAGGCCGCGAGCTGATTGTTGACGTCGGAATACTGGGCGCTGGTGCTGCGCTTCAGATCGGCCAGCGCGGCGCTGCTGTCGGCGTTACCTTGCGAAGCCTTGATCTCGCGCAGCTGAAGCTGGACGTCGCGCAGTTGCTGTTCCAGTAAACCGATGCGGGGATCAGGTGTGGCGGTCGCCGGCTTCTTAGCAGCGGCGGCGAAAGCAGGCGCCGACAGCGCAGCGGCGGCCGTACCGGCCAGGAGAAGCGAAGCAAGCATTCGGCGCATGAAAACCCCGTGATTAAGTCATCCCACCGGTCTTTCGCGGACCGGACACGCGATTAATTCCTCTAAATCTCTATCTAGTCAATAGGGATTAAGATGTTTTTTGAAATCAAGGCAAGCCAGGCACAATAAAGGGAAGATTATAAAGCGCCTGAACGCCGCAATTGTGCCGCGGCCGTCGCCAGATTTCTGGATTCCAGGATCTGGGCGGTGGCATCCCGGGCCGCCAGCAGGGCTTTTCGGATAGCGCAGACCGACTCCTCGAAACAGTCATCGCACTTGCGGTAAGCCATGACGCTGACACAGGGACTGAGCGCCAAAGGCCCGTCCGTGACCCGCAAAACATCCGCAAAACTGATGTCCTTGGCCGGCCTGCCCAAGGAATAGCCACCGCTGCGGCCACGGTGGCTGCGTACGATGCCGGTCTTTTTCAGTTCCAGCAGGATGGCTTCCAGGAATTTGCGGGGAATCCGCTCCTTGTCCGCGATTTCGGAGATCTGGACCGGAGCATCCTCGCCGCGCGACGCCAAGTACAACAGGGCACGTAGGGCGTAGCGGGCTTTTTGGGAAATCATGCGGCATAATACCCCACAAACTCTATGGAATATAGTCCCCTCCCCCTCCGGCCTTCGCAGCCCCGAGGGTCTGCTACGGCCACCTCCCCCAATGAGCGCGCGCTTCGCGCGCGGGGGAGGTATGCAGTGGCCTTGCGCGACAGCTTGCGACAACCCCGGCGGTGCGCGTCCGGTTTTTCCCGCTATAATCCTGACAAATTGCCATCGCTGGACCGCAACAGACCGCCATGACCGCCCAAAGACAGGACAGGACAGCCTCATGACCTGGCTCGTCAAAGTGGCCCTGGACCGGCCCTATACCTTCATCGTCATGGCCCTGATGATCCTGATCTTCGGGCCTCTGGCGGCGTTGCGCACCCCCACCGACATCTTCCCCAATATCGGCATCCCCGTGATCGGCGCGGCGTTCAGCTATAGCGGGCTGTCGCCCGATGAAGTGAGCTCGCGCCTGCTGGCCGGTTACGAGCGCTTCCTCACCACCACCGTCAATGATGTCGAGCATGTCGAAAGCCAGTCGATGCAGGGCATCGGCATCGTCAAGATTTTCTTCCAGCCGAACGTCGATATCCGCCTGGCCACGGCGCAGCTCACGGCCGTGTCGCAGACCTCCATCCGCCAGATGCCGGCGGGCACCCAGCCGCCGCTGATCCTGAACTACAGCGCCTCCACCGTGCCGGTGCTGCAGCTGGCCTTTTCCTCCAAGACACTGTCCGAGCAGCAGGTGCTGGACTATTCGCAGAACTTCGCCCGTCCACGCCTGACCACGGTGCAAGGCGCGGCGGTGCCCTATTCCTATGGCGGCAAGTTCCGCTCGGTGCAGATCGATCTGGATCCCAATGCCATGCAGGCGCGCGGATTATCGGCAACCGATGTGCAGAACGCCTTCGCCAGCCAGAACCAGATCACGCCGGCCGGCAACATCAAGATCGGCAGCTTCCAGTACGTGGTGAAGCTCAACAACGCCTCCGACACCATCCAGGGCATGAACGAGATGCCGGTGAAGGCCGTCAATGGCGGCACGGTTTTCCTGCACGATGTTGGCCATGTGCGCGACGGCAATACCGTGCAACAGAACATCGTGCATGTGGACGGCAACCGCGCGGTGCTTTCCACCGTGCTCAAGAACGGCCAGGCCTCCACCATCGACGTGGTCAACGGCATCAAGGACGTCTTGCCGCTGCTGCGCCAGCAACTGCCGCCGGAACTGAAGATCGACGTGCTGGCCGACCAGTCGCTGTTCGTGAAGGCCGCCATCAACGGCGTGGTTCGCGAAGGCGCCATTGCCGCCGGCCTCACCAGCCTGATGATCCTGTTCTTCCTGGGCAGCTGGCGCTCCACCATCATCATCGCCACCTCCATCCCGCTGGCGGTGCTTTGTGCGCTGATGGGATTGTGGGCGACGGGCCAGACACTCAACATCATGACCCTGGGCGGTCTGGCGCTGGCGGTCGGCATCCTGGTCGACGACGCCACCGTCACCATCGAGAACATCAACTGGCACCTGGAACACGGCAAAGGCGTCTATGACGCCATCATGGACGGCGCGCGGCAGATCACCCAACCGGCCTTTGTCTCCCTGCTCTGCATCTGCGTCAGCTTCGTGCCGATGTTCGCCCTTCAGGGCATCGCGGGCTTCCTGTTCGTGCCCATGGCCATGGCGGTGGTGTTCGCCATGATCGCCTCCTTCATCCTGTCGCGTACCCTGGTGCCGACCCTGTCGCTCTACCTGCTCAAGCCCCATGCCGAGGAGCATGCCGCGCTGGGCAACAACATGTTCGCGCGGTTGCAAAAGCGTTTCGAGGGCGCCTTCTCCGATACCCGCGAGGCCTATCGCAATCTTCTGGCGCTCGCGATGACGCGGCGGCGCCCCTTTGTGATTGGCTTCCTGGGAGCGGTGGCGCTTTCCATGCTGCTGGTGCCCTTCCTGGGCGAGGATTTTTTCCCCACGGTGGATTCTGGCCAGATCACCCTGCATGCCCGCACCGCCGCCGGTACCCGCATCGAGGACACCACCCAGATCGTGGCCCAGATCGAACGCGAGGCCCGCAAGGTCATTCCCGCCCGCGAAGTGTCGACCATCATCGACAATGTCGGCCTGAACCAGAGCCCGACCAACATGATCTACAACAATACCGGCACCACCGGCCTGCAGGACGCCGACATCTTCATCACCTTGAACGAGGATCACGGCACCACGGCCAATTATGTCCGCGCCCTGCGCGAAAAGCTGCCACGCCTGTTCCCCACGGTGACCTTCTATTTCCCGCCGCCCGACATCACCAGCCAGATCCTGAACTTCGGCCAGCCCTCGGCGCTGGACGTGCAGATCACCGGCACCGACCATGACGCCACCGAAGCCTTCGGCTTCCGCATCCTGCGCCAGATTCGCAGCATTCCGGGGCTGGTGGATGGCCGCATGCAGCAGTCACGCAGCCAGCCGGTGCTGAACGTCAATGCCGACCGCGGCCGCATGGCCCAGCTTGGCCTGACCGAACGCGACGTCACCAATGCGCTGGGCACGGCGTTGGCCGGCACCTCGCAATCGGCGCCGAACTTCTGGCTCAATCCCAAGAACGGCGTGTCCTACAACATGCAGGCGCAGACGCCGGAGTACAAAATCGATTCCCTGGAGGCGCTGCAGAATCTGCCCGTCACCGGCACGACCGGCGGCAGTTCCCAGGTGCTGGGCGGGCTCAGCCGCATCAGCCGCAGCCAGGGCAATTCGGTAGTGACCCATTACAACATCCTGCCCACCATCGATGTGTTCGCCACCAACCAGGATCGCGACATGGGCGCGGTGGCCAAGGATGTGCAGAAGGTCATCGACGCCAACATGAAATACCTGCCGCGCGGCGCCACCGTGGTCCTGCGCGGCCAGATCCAGATCATGAATACCGCTTTCTCGGGCCTGTTCTATGGCCTGCTGGCGGCGGTGGTGCTGATCTATCTTCTGATCGTGGTGAACTTCCAGTCCTGGACCGATCCCTTTGTCATCATCACCGCCCTGCCCGCCGCTTTGGCCGGCATCGTCTGGATGCTGTTCACCACCGGAACGACCTTGTCGGTGCCGGCGCTGACCGGCGCCATCATGTGCATGGGCGTGGCGACGGCCAACTCCATCCTGGTGATCTCGTTCGCGCGCGAGCGGCTGGCCCATCATGGCGATGCGATGCTGGCGGCGGTGGAAGCCGGCTTCACCCGCTTCCGCCCGGTCTGCATGACGGCACTGGCGATGATCATCGGCATGGCGCCCATGGCGCTGGGCCTTGGCGAAGGCGGCGAGCAGAACGCCCCCCTGGGCCGCGCCGTCATTGGCGGATTGCTTTTTGCCACCATCGCCACCTTGATATTCGTGCCGGTGGTGTTCAGCATCATTCATGGCCGCAGGGCGGCACGTCAAAATAAAGAGGGGTCAGCGGTGGCTCGGCCGCCCGCCCAATCTGGAGAGGCTTATGCCTGACAAGAATCCCGACGCGGGGCCAATTGATCCCGCGCCCGAGGCGCTGCTGCGCCATAGCGCGCCCCCTGGCCTCAAGCGCTGGGGCAAGATCGCCGTTGTCGCGGCGATCGCGATCGCCGTGCTGGGCATCGGCTGGCGGATGTACAAGAATTACAACACCGCCGCCTGGACCGACGCCCAGGCGGTGCCGACGGTGCAGATCATCAAGCTCAAAGGCGCCAAGGCCGGCAGCACGCTCACCTTGCCGGGCGATGTGCAGGCCTTCACCACCGCCCCGATCTATGCCCAGGTCAGCGGCTATGTGAAAAAGTGGTACTTCGACATCGGCGCACCGGTGAAGAAGGGGCAGTTGCTGGCCGAACTGGATACGCCCGATCTGGCCGGCCAGTCGGCGCAAGGCCGCGCCAACCTGGTCAACGCCATCGCCGCCCAGAAACTCTCCGAAGCCACGGCCCGACGCTATGACGCGCTGTTCGCGCAGGGTGCGGTGGCCCGCCAGTCCAAGGATGAAAAGGACGCCGATCTCGCCGCCAAGAACGCGGCCGTCGCCGCGGCCAAGGCCGGGCTGTACAGCGTCTCCTCGCAGGAAAACTTCCGCCGTCTGGTAGCGCCGTTTGACGGCGTGATCACCAGCCGCGCCGTGGATGTGGGCGCGCTGGTCACAGTCGGTACACCCGCCTCGACCGCGCTGTTCACGGTCTCGGACCTGACCAAGCTGCGCATCTATGTGCGGGTGCCGCAGAATTATGCGTCTTACATTCGCCCGGACATGGATGTGACCTTCTCGGTGCCGCAGCATCCGGGCCGGGTGTTCCACGCCAGCCTGGTGGCCAGCGCCGGCGCGGTGGCCAGTTCGACCGGCACGGTGCTGGTGCAGTTCGGGCTGGATAATACCGACAATGCCCTGCAGCCGGGCGCCTATGCGGAAGTGAAATTCCCCCTGCCGGCGGGGGCCAATGGCATCCGCGTGCCCGCCACCGCCCTGATGTTCCGCGACGAAGGCATGCAGGTGGCGACGGTGGACGCCACAAACCACGTCAAGCTCAAGACCGTCATCATCTCCCGCGACATGGGCGCTTCGGTCGATGTGGGCGGGGGTATCAGCCCCAAAGACCGCATCATCGACAACCCGGCGGATGCGCTGCGGGATGGGGATGAAGTCAAGATCGCGAACCAGTAGCGCCCCTTGCCAAGGATCGCCTATAAAGGCGGACCACACGGGGGAACACCAATGCGCGCCTTGAAGATTCTGGCTCTTGTCCTGTTGCCGCTGGCCTGCCTGGCCGCTTGCGACAAGAAATCCGACGCCGCCACCGCCGGCAGCTACGACACCTCGCCGGATTCCAACAAGCGCTTCCTGGCCGATTATGCGGCGCGCTCCGGCGTGAAGAAGCTGGAAGACGGGCTGATGTACCGTGTCCTCAAGACCGGCACCGGATCCTCGGTCCAGAAGGGCAGCGACGTGGTGACGGTTTTTTACAAAGGGGCGCTGATCAACGGCAAAGTCTTCGACCAGACCAAGCCGGAAGAGCCGGCGCAGTTTCAGTCCGGCGCGTTGATCCCCGGCTGGGTTGAAGCCCTGAAGCTGATGAAGACCGGCGACACCTGGGAGATCGTGGTGCCGTCCGATCTGGGCTATGGCAGCGATGGCGCCGGCGACGCCATCCCGCCCGACCAGACGTTGGTCTTCACCATGACCCTCACCAAAGTGGAATACGCTCCCTAGAGGAGCGGTTCGTGCGGAGCACGAACGAAATGGTCCAGTGGACCATTTCGAGCGACGAGCGCGCCGAGCTTAAGCGAGGCGCAATGTGCGCATAAGATTGTTTTTGGCGCTGCTCCTCGGCCTGCTCGTTCTGGCTGTGGTGCTGGCGCGCTTTGATCTGCATGTGGTGATGGCTTCGCTGTCTCGCGTGGGGCTTGGCGGCTTTCTCCTGATCGTAGCGGCGGGCCTGGCCACGGAGATCGTGCTGGCGTCGGGCATTTTCCCGCTATTGACCGATGCCGTGCCGCTCTGGGCCCTGGCCGCGTCGCGGCAGTTGCGCGACAGCGCCGCCGACGTTCTGCCCATCACCCAGCTGGGCGGTATCGCCTTCGCCGCCCGGGCGCTGGTGCTGGCCGGATTGCGTGCGCCCACCGCCTCTGCGGCGGTGATCGCCGACTTCACCACCGAAGCTTTCGCCCAGGGCCTGTATGTGCTGGTCGGTGTGGCGGCCAGCCTGTCGTTGCTGACCAAAAGCGCGCTGCTGTCGCCCTATGTCGGCGCCATGCTGGCGGGCGCGCTGTTCCTGTCACTGGGCAGCATGGGCTTTGCGCTGTTGCAGGTCGGCGGCAGCCGCTGGATCGAGCGGCTCAGCGAAAAACTTTTCCCCGGCGCGTCGGCGCACACCCAGGCGTTTCGCGAAGCCATTCACGGCATCTATCGCCGCCGTACCCGGTTGCTGCTGTCCATGCTGCTGCAACTGGCGGGCTGGATGGCATCGGGCCTGTGGCTGTGGGTGATGCTGAAGGTGATGGGACTGTCCACCGGCTTCTGGTCCGCGATCGCGCTTCAGGCTCTGCTGGAAGGATTGCGCAGCGCGCTTGTGTTCATCCCCGCCGCTGTGGGCGTGCAGGAAGCCGGCTATGCCGCGCTGGCGCCGCTGTTCGGTCTTGCGCCCGAAACAGGGCTGGCCATCTCGCTGCTGCGCCGCGCCCGCGACGTCACCGTCGCGGTGCCGGTGCTGCTGGTCTGGCAGCTGGTGGAAGCGCGCCGCGTCGCCCGCCTGGGCTGAATATCCGGTGCACGGCTGTTCACCGGTCGGTGAACTTGCAGTCTTTCTTGCAGAGCACAAATTTCGGCATGCCGCTGGACATGACCTTGCCATCCAAATTCAACAAACCGGTGCGGGCATCGAACACCAGCTTCTGGCCGGGGAACCCGTCAATGTCGGACAGATCCGTTACCAGTTTGACATGGCCGACCAGGGTGATGGTCTTGCCGCCGGCATCGCTGCGCGTGTCGAAATCATAAATTGCGCTGTCCGCCAGCGCCATTCCGTAGGGGAAATGCATCACCACATGACTTGACCACAGGCCCAGGGACTTTTGCTCCTTGCCGGCTTCCAGGGTCAGGAAGGAAACCGGACCGCCGTTTCCGTTGCGCTGAGCATATACGATCCCGCCAACGAAATTGTGTTTGGGCGACGCGGGCGCGACCTGCGAAGGCTGCGCAGCCCACGCGCCGAGGCCGGCAAGCGTGGTCAGCGACAGGATCAATGCCGCGCCGGTCCAGCGGCGGACCCGTGTCGGCATTGGACGTTTGAGCAGTGCGATCCGTTCCGTCAGCGGATGCTCGGAGGCGGGCCAGGCGCAGCCGACCGGCAAGGTCACGGCCTGCATCTGCGATTTGAGCAAGGCGTTGGCATAATCTACCCGCGACACATGGCTGAGCGCCGCGGCATCGCACGCCAGCTCCTGGTCGCGGCGAAACCACAGGGCGCCCAGATGGACCAGCGGATTGAACCAGTTGAGGCAGCGCAACAGCGCCACAATCGCATTGAGGCGCGCGTCCTGCCGCGCCAGATGGACTTTTTCATGCGCCAGGATCGCTTCCTGCTCCCGGGCGCTGAACAGCATCGTAAAATCGGCCGGCACGACAATGCGCGGCCTGAAAAAGCCCACCACGGCCGGTCCCGCCGCGCCAAGACGTTCGGCGTTGTGAAACTTTTGCTGCAGCCGCGCCAGATACAGCAGCATTGCGCCCGCGCCCACCAGCCACGCAGCGAGCAGCGCCATGCTTGCGGCAAACGACGCAGCCTGCACCACCATATGCGCCGAGCCAAGAGCGGCCGGAATTTGCGTGCTGGCCGTATGTGCGGCAATTGGCGGCGCGGCGATGGCACCGACACGCGGCGGCAACAGACTGGCCAGCCCTGCCACCGGCACCAGCAGCCACAATGCATAGGTGACCGAGGCGTGGAAAGCCGCGCGTACCGGACGCCGCAGCAGCGCGACTGCCACGATCCCGGCCGCCATCGCCAGATTGACCTTTGCCAGCAGGAACAGGAAATCAGTCATGGTCTTTCTCCAGTTCGGCAATCAGTTTTTTCAGTTTCTGAATATCTTTGGCCGTCAGGGCGCGCGTTTCGGCGAAATGCGCCACCAGCGGGGCGACCTGGCCCTGGAACAATCGGTCGAGAAGGCTCTGGCTTTCGGCCTGGACATAATCGGCGCGGGCGATCAGTGGACGATAAATATAGACGCCATCCTTGCGCGCGCCGACGAGGGCCTTTTTCCGCAAAAGGCGGGTAATCAGGGTGCGCACGGTACCGTCCGCCCAGCCATTGGGCGGGCCGGCCGCGGCGATGATCTCCTCCGGCGTCAGCGGGCTTTTGCGCCACAACGCCTGCATGATCTGGCTCTCCGCTGCCGAGATGCTGATGGCTTTCTTCATGACGCAACCATGATACACGCGTACTATAGAGTCAAGATACATGTGTATTCTGGCGCTGCGCCGGGGACCACCGAAAATTAGGCGCTCGAAACGGGGCTCGCCATCTCGCTGCTGCGCCGCGCGCAGGAGCCAAATGTCCTCTTTGCGCCAAAAACGGAGCTTCGTTGGTTGCCATTTCATACCGTGCGGAACGCACTGCGTGCAGCGCTGGATGAATTGACCCGGGCATGGGCGTAACTATCGAGTAACCAGTATAATTAAGCGCCCTTAAATTCATCGCACGATAACGTACGGTACCAATGGCTGTTGGAGAGCGTGATAATGCGCATTGCCGAAGAGTTTGTTCGAAACACGGAACGGGCCACGGCCATTGCGATTGATTGCCGCGCTGATAGCGGTGGTAATCATCACCAGCGTGACTGTCGTGGGTACACAACTCAGCACGGCCTTCACTGATCTGTCCGCCAATCTGAAATTGCCGCCCGACTGAGCCGTGTCAGCAACAGACGGAAACTGCGTTGATGGGACTGATTAAGAAAGTGCGGAATGCAATCCCTGAGCGGCGTCAAGCGGAGCGGCGTCGCGTTATATGGGGCAGCTGGATCGCATATTTGGACGGCACCAACGCGGTCAAGTGTCAGACCAAAGACATCAGCGTCGCCGGCGCCCGCGTTCACTTGACCGAACAACGATCCATTCCATCATCGGTCTTTTTTTTGGATGCGCGCAATCGCTTGATATATGAGGCCCTTGTCGCCTGGCAAAATCTGCCGGAGGTCGGTTTGCAGTTCGGTAAAGTCTACCGCTTCGTCGAGGCCCCGACTGCCGAACTGGCACGACTCGTCAAGAACATTACCTTGTAACGGTGTCGCTCTGTCCGGAGCGGGACGGAATTGGAGGGCCATGCCGTTGGCTGATGTGCGGATTGGGACGTTCCGATACGCCTGGGCAGGTCAGCTAGAACTTGTAGGTCAAGGTCGCACCCGTCATCCGCGGGGCCAGCGGAATACACTGCAGCACACCCGAGGTATTGGGTGTTCCAAATGTGCCGTTGGGCGCCGAGTTCAACACGCCGTTATATTCCGGCAGGCAGGCCTCGGTGTTGGCGACATTGTTCATGAACAGCGCGAAATCGGCGCCGATATGGCCCACATCGGTGAAGTCCAGCCGGAAATTCAGCAGGCCATAGGCGAAGCTGCGCTGCACGGCATTGAAGGCGCGCAGGTCCGCCAGATAGCGGCTCTGCCAATAGTAATGCGCCGTGAACACGGTATCGCCCAGCTTCCAGCCGCCCAGGTCGTTGCCGAAATTGATGGTGGCGGTCTCGTTGGTCTGCCAGGCCGGCACCGGGATCGGCGTGCCCGACAGGTTGGTGGTGTTGGTCGGCAGCAGGTAACCGGCCGGCGGCGTCACGGTAAAATCGGTGTAGCGCGGATCGATATAGCTGCCCGAGGCATTCAGCGTCAGCCAGTCGGTGGGAATGGCGGTGATGTCCCATTCCACGCCATAGATCTTGGCGGCCCGCGCGTTGGTCGTGATGTTGTCGTTGAAGGTGCCCAGGCAGTTGCCGGCATTGAACTGGCCCTGGTCGCAGAGCGCGCCGCTGATGGTGGTGGCCAACGTCACGTTGGGAAAGGACTGCTGCACCTGGATATCGTGATAGGCGGTTTCGTACAGCGCCAGGTTGGTGCGCAGCGGAACTCCCGCCAGCTGCCAGTCCGACTTCACGCCGATTTCATAATCCTGCACCTGCTCCGGCTTGGCCGTCAGCACCGCGACATTGACCGCCTGGGTGTTGATGGCGCCGGCCCGGTAGCCCGAGCGCATCGTGGCATAGACCATGGTGCCGTCCCACAGGTCATGGTCCAACGCCAGGGTCCAGGTCGGCTTGTGATAGCTGCGGCGCAGATCCTGGGCGCATTGCGCCTGCGGGAACACTTTGCCCTGGGCATTGGTCAGTCCGCACAGGCTGCTGAACCCGCTATAGGTAATGCCTTCGAAGGTATAGCCGCCGGTGCTCAGCACGCCCGGCTTGCCCGCCGCGATCAGCGCATTGTTGGTGGTGACATTGGCCGGCGTCTGGGTGGTCTGGGTTTCGATATGGGCATAGCGCTCGTCATAAGTGTAGCGCACGCCCGCTGTCAGGCGCGTGTCGCTCCAGATGCTATAGGTGCCCTGCGCATAAGCCGCGTAGGAACTGTTTTCCTCGCTGTTGCGACTCCAGTCGGTGACGGTGATCTGCTTGCCCGCTGCCGCGGTCGGCGCCGAGCCGGCGCTGGGCAGGAACAGGTACAGCATACCGCCGTCATTGGGGCTGCGTTCATTGAAATAGAACAGGCCGGTGGTCCAGTTCAGCTTGCCTTCCAGCGCCTTGCCGTTGACCGTCAGCTCGCTCTGGTAGGATTCATAGCGCGGAAAATTGTAGAGATAGGTATTGGTCTCGAAAGGCTGGCCGCGGCTGACCGCCGTGCCGGCGTTGTCGAAGGTGCGATAGGCGCCCATCAGGCGCACATCGATATCACCGAAATTCTTGTTCGCGGTGGCCGAATAAGTCTGGTAGTGCCCGCCCACCAGGTTGGAAACATCCTGGTCCGTGCTCCAGAAGCCGGCCGCCTGCTCGCGGGTGATGGAGTTCAGGAGGGTATTGTAGGTCTGGGGCGAAGTGTTGGGATTGCTGACGCTGGTCGCGGTCGCGGTGTTGTAGAACGGCGCGATCACCTGGCCTCGCAAATCGGTAAAGCCGACGCAGGTCGCCGGGATATTGCAGATCGAGGTGCGCCCAGCCGACGCCACCGTGCCGGTGAAGGTGCCCAGGTCATGATAGCTGGAGCCCGTGTCATGCTCGCTGGCCACATCGGCGCGCAGCAACAGGCTGAAGCTGTCGTCGATCTGCCACTTCAGCGAAAACACACCGGCCAGCTTCTTGCTGCCAAAGGCCGCCTGGTTGTTGCGCCGCCCGGCGGTGTACGGATCGTAGAAGATGTTGGCCAGATAGCCCTTCTGGTTTTCCGTATTCAGCGCCACGCGCAGGAACAGATTGTCGGTCAGCGGATAATTGACCGCGCCCTGCAGACCGGTGCGGCCATAATCGCCCACCGTGGCCTGGACATAGCCGCCGAAATCGGGACCCGGATCGCGGCTGTTATATAGAATGGCGCCGCCGGTGGTGTTGCGGCCGACCAACGTGCCCTGCGGGCCCTTCAACACCGCGACATTGTCCAGATCGAACAGCGAGCCGGTCAGGCCGATGGCGCGCGCGTAATAGACACCGTCCTTGTAGACGGCCGATGCGGTATCAAAGCCCAGGCCCGGATTGCCGCCGCCCGACGGGGCGTCGAAATTGCGCTGGCCGCGGATGGTGACGTTCAGCGTGTCCTGCCGGAAGGTGGTGGGGGCGACATAGACTGAGGGGGTGACGTATTTGAGGTCCTCGATGGTCTTCACGCCCAGCTTGTCCAGATCGGCCTGGCTGAAAGCGGTGATGGAGATCGGAACCGCCTGTTCGTCTTCCTCGCGCTTGCGGGCGGTGACCACGACCTTTTCCAGGCCCGCGACCTGGGTACGGGACGTATCGCTGTCCGCCTGGGCCCAGACCGGACCCGTGGCAAGCGCGCTGGTGGCCAAAAAAGCCAGAGCCAAGGCTTTACGCATGAAATTCCCCTGCAATATAGGACCCTCGCCCGGCGTGCTCCGTCGCCTTGGGTCAGGCGGCCAAGCTCTAACGGAAATATGAGGCCAAATAAAGCGTAGGGGCGCGGCGCCACTGTTGCCTCTAAAGCCTTATGGAATCTATGGTTTGGCCAATCGGCAAAGCCGCCTTTGAGGGGTTGAGGGACAAATGAACAAAATTGCAATGATCACCGGCGCCGGCAGCGGCGTGGGCCGGGCCACCGCCAAGGCTTTGGCGGCCCAGGGCTGGAGCTGCGCGCTGGTCGGCCGCAAGCAGGACGCGCTGGAAGAAACCGCCAAGGTGCTGAAGGGCGATCACCTGGTCGCGCCCGGCGATGTCGGCGATCCCGCTCAGGTCAAAGCCATCTTCGCCAGGATCAAGGACAAGTTCGGCCGCCTGGACATGCTGTTCAACAACGCCGGCATGGGCACCCCCGCCGTCCCGATCGAGGACCTCAGCTTCGAACAATGGCAGGCCATTGTCGGTGTCAACCTGACCGGTGCATTCCTGTGTACCCAGGAAGCGGTGCGGATGATGAAGGCGCAGGCGCCGCAGGGCGGGCGCATCATCAACAACGGCTCGATCAGCGCCGACCGGCCGCGCCCGCACAGCGCGCCTTACACGGCCACCAAGCACGCCATGACCGGCCTGACCAAATCTATCATTCTGGACGGACGGCCTTTTGACATCACCGCGGGCCAGATCGACATCGGCAATGCCGCCACCGAAATGACCCAGCGCATGACCCAGGGCGTGCTGCAGGCCGACGGCAAGTTGGGAATCGAGCCACGCATGGACGTGGACCATGTCGGCCAGCAGGTGGCTTTCATGGCCGGCCTGCCGCTGGAATCCAACGTGGCCTTTGTCACCATCATGGCCACCAAGATGCCCCTCTTCGGCAGAGGATGAGGTCGGACGCGGCTGAAGTGACTGCGCGCAAAGCCGCCAGCGCCGTTCTGCTTGCCGGCTTTGCCGTGATGCTGGCTCTGACGGCGCCGGGCCAGCTGACCTATGACTCAGTGCAGCAGCTCGCCAGCGGCCGCAGCGGCGCTTACAACAGCTGGCATCCGCCGATCATGGCCTGGCTGCTGGGTGTGTTCGACGCCATTGTGCCGGGCACCCTGCTGTTTCTGCTTTTCCAAACCCTGCTTCTGCTGGGCGCCTGGCTGGCACTGCTATCTCTGAAGCCGCGCAACACCGGCACGGTTCTGGTAGCGCTGGCAATCATTCTGACGCCGCAATTCCTGATGTTCCAAGGCCAGATCTGGAAAGACATTTTGGGCGCCAACGCCGCCATCGCCGGTTTCACGGCGTTGGCGGTTTTTGCGAAAACCGAACGCCGGCGCTGGCTGGCGGCCGCGGCGCTGCTGCTGGCACTGGCGGCGGGCGTGCGCCAGAACGCGGTGGTGCTGCTGCCGGTGGCGGCGCTGGCGCTTGCCTGGGCGAGCCCACGAAAGCGCTGGCTGCTGGGCACCGGATTCCTGATCGTGACTGTGACCTTGGGGCTAGGCACCAGCCTGTGGCTGGTGGCGCGCAGCGATGGCGGCGACGGCGCGAGCGCCCAAGTGCGGCTGGGCCAGGCCTATGACCTGGCCGGTGCGCTGGCGCGCAACCCCGCTTTGCCCCTGCCGTCACTGACGGCGGAAGACCCGGAATTTGCCAACGTCCTGCGCCAGAAGAGCCCGGTGCTTTACACCCCGCTGCGCAACGATCCCTTTGCCGCCGATCCTGCCATCAATCACGAGCTATCCAACGTACCCGAAGGCGCGATGGGCCGCGCCTGGAAAGAACTGGTGACCGATTACCCGCTTCTCTACCTGCGCGTGCGGATGGCGGCGTTCGGCGCGGTTCTGACAACCCCCGACAGCGGGGTCTGCCATTTCTCCCATAATGGGATCGAGGGGCCTCCCGATCAGCTGCGCCAGCTGGGCCTGACGCCGGGCAAGCGGCTCCAGGATCGTGCGGTGGCCAATTACGCGCACCTGTTTTTCACCACCCCCGTCTATTCCCACGTTCTTTGGGGGGCGCTGGCGCTGGTGCTTTTGGTCCTGCTGCTGCGGCGGGGCGAACCCGGCGATGCCGCCATCGCAGGACTCCTTCTGGGGGCACTGCTTTTCACCCTCACCTTCGCGGCGATCTCCATCGCCTGCGATTACCGCTACCTGATCCTGCTGGATCTGGCCGCCATGACAGGGGCGCTGCATTGGACCGCGAAGAAAGTTTGATCTTTTCCTGATCCGCCCGGCAGCGCTTTTGCGTATCGCGCTTTGTACCTGTCCAAGCGGAAGGTCACACATGCGGGCATGTTTTCTGGGACAGAATGTCTTTGCGCTGGGATTTGGGGTCGCCGCCCTGCAAGCCCCTCCCATGATCATGGACAAGCCTGTGGACCCGGCCGCGGACTAAAATGTCACCCCATCACCGTCCGAGCCTGTAGCAAATCCGCAACGCCTGATCCGCACCCGCCCCCGGCCCGTATGACCATCATGTAACTTGGGTTTTGGCCGTCCGGGCTTGTCCCAAAAGGGGCCCAAATAGGTCAGGACGCCGCAGGGGAAGGAAACGGGAACC
>CANCMM010000006.1:0-17160 GCA_947379335.1 Alphaproteobacteria bacterium
TCCCTATGGCCGCGGGCCTTCGCGCAGCGTGCCGATGGGCATGGTGGTGGCGCAGGCCCGCCGGGTGATGGAACAGGGCTTTGCCGAGATCGTGCTGACCGGCATAGACCTGACCTCTTATGGCGCTGACCTGCCGGGCACGCCGGGGCTGGGCACATTGGTGCGCAAGATCCTGAAGCTGGTGCCCGAACTGAAGCGGCTGCGGCTTTCCTCGATCGACAGCATCGAGGCCGACGACACCCTGATGCGCGCCATCGCCGAGGAAGAGCGGCTGATGCCGCATTTCCATCTGTCGGCCCAGTCGGGTGACGACATGATCCTCAAGCGCATGAAGCGCCGCCACGCCAGAGCCGACACCATCGCTTTCTGCGATGCGGTGCGCCGTCATCGGCCCGATGCCGCCTTCGGCGCGGACCTGATCGCCGGATTTCCCACCGAGGATGACGCGATGTTCGAAAACAGCCTGGCGCTGGTGAACGATGCCGGGCTGTCGCAGCTGCATGTCTTCGGCTTTTCGCCCCGCGCCGGTACGCCTGCCGCCAGGATGCCCCAGCTGCCCCGCGCCCTGGTCAAGGAACGCGCCGCCCGGCTGCGCGCCAAGGGCGAGGCGGCGCGCGCCATGCGGCTGGATGCGATGATGGGTTCACGCCACACCATCTTGATGGAGCGTGGCGGCATGGGCCGCACTCCCTGCTTCACGCCGGTAAAATTCGATGCCCCGTACGGCAGCTTCCTGCCGCTTACCATCACCGGCCGCAGCGGCGCACTTCTTGTGGGCGCCCAGCTGTGAGAACATTCGGCGAAGCGCCGCCGCCGCCCACCTTCTTCGATCGCCTGAAGACCGGCCTGTCCAAGACCGGGCTGGGCGAGATCCTGACCAAGAAGAAGCTGGACGCCGCCGCGGTGGCCGAGCTGGAAGAAGCCCTGATCCGCGCCGACATGGGCGCGGCCCAGTCCGCCAAGATCGCCGCTGCCGTGGCGAAGAACCGCTATGACGCGGAAATCTCCGGCGCCGAGCTGAAGGCCGTGCTGGCGGCCGAGATTGCCGCCCTGCTCACCCCCATCCAGCAGCCGCTGCGGGTGGAGGACGGCAAGAAGCCCTTTGTCATTCTGGTGGCGGGGGTCAACGGCACCGGCAAGACCACCACCATCGGCAAGCTGGCCAAGCGCCTGGCCGAGGAAGGTGCGAAAGTGACATTGGCGGCCGGCGACACCTTCCGCGCCGCCGCCATCGAGCAGCTGCGGGTCTGGGCCGACCGCGCCGGCGCAGAATTCGTCGCCACCAAACCGGGCGGCGATGCCGCAGGGCTTGCCTTCGAGGCGCTGGAGAAGGCGCGCGCCAATGGCAGCGACATATTGTTGATCGACACGGCGGGCCGTCTGCAGAACAAGACCGGCCTGATGGCCGAACTGGAAAAGATCGCCCGCGTCATCAAGAAGCTGGACCCGTCCGCCCCCCATGCCGTGCTGCTGGTGCTGGACGCCACCACCGGCCAGAACGCCATCAGCCAGGTGGAAGCCTTCTCGGCCTCGGTGCCGGTGACCGGGCTGGTGATGACCAAGCTGGACGGCACCGCCAAGGGCGGCATCCTGGTGGCCCTGGCGGGACGTTTCGGCCTGCCGGTGCATTATATCGGGGTGGGCGAAGGCGAGGACGATCTGCAACCCTTTGTCGCCGCCGACTTTGCCCGGGCGCTGGTAGGAATTGACGCATGAACCCGCAGATCCGCCGCATGATCCTGGACCTGGGACCCCTGGCCATTTTCCTGCCGGCCCTGGGCATCTTTGGGATTTTCAAAGCCGTCGCGATCTTCATGGTCGCGGTGACGCTCGCGCTGGCCATTGGCTATGGCTTTGAGCGCAAACTTTCGCCCGCGCCTTTGTTCACCGCCATCGTCGTTCTGATCAGCGGCGGGCTGACGCTCTATTTCAAGAACGAAACATTCTTCAAGATGAAGCCGACGCTGATCTACGGCACCTTCGGCATCGTCCTGCTGGGCGGTCTCTATTTCAACCGGCTGTTCATCAAAATTATTTTGAACATGGCGTTCGAACTGGACGATGCGGGCTGGCGGAAGCTGACCCTGCGCTGGGCCCTGTTCTTCTTCTTCCTGATGGTCCTGAACGAGATCATCTGGCGCCATGTGAGTACCCAGGTCTGGGGTTACAGCAAACTCGCCATGATCGGACTGACGCTCCTGTTCGCGCTCGCACAGACCCCGCTGGTGATAAAACATCAGGCACCCGGCACCGCGGACGGCGGCAAAAACGCGCAACAATGATGCGCCCCCGCCGATGAACGCGGACTATCTTCTTAGAAACATTGGAAGATGATGTATGGCCCGCGCGACGGGGCACATACCATTCATTGTGCCCGCGCGGCACAATCCACGCACATGAACCGTCCAATACGTACAAGACATCGGGCGGATCACATCGCGCGCAGTTTGCAAAGACAAGAAAGCGAAAATTTGCGGATAGACATGGGCGCGCAAAACCGTTTTAACTCGCCTCCCGGACTGCAGCGCCGCATCGTGTAACCCGAAAACGGGACGTGAGATGGCAGCGCACCGTGGAGCGAGATTAGGGGTTGATCGATGATGAAGGGGCAGCGCAGACCGGGAAATGGCTTTGACCTTTCCGAAGCGCCCTCTCACCTGATCCGTCGCTGCCAGCAATTCTATGGCGACCTTTACGCGCGCGAAGCCGGCGGCAAGGAGCTGACCAAACAGCAGTTCACCCTGCTGTGCGCGCTGGAACAGAATGACGGCGTCAGCCAGACCGCCCTGGTCGAGATCACCGGCATCGATCGCTCCACGCTTGCGGAGATGGTTCGCCGGATGCTGGAAAAAGGTCTGCTGTCGCGCGAGCGCACCGAGGAAGACCAGCGCGCCAATGCCGTGGCCATCAGCCCGTCGGGCCGCAAGGCCCTGCGCGGCGCCCGCAATGCCGCCGACCGCGCCGAACGGGCCCTGCTGGAGGCCCTGCCCCAGCCGGAACGCCAGAAATTCGTGAAAGCCCTGTCCCAGATCGCCCAGGCTGCCGAGCTGCTGAACGGCGATGGTGTCCGTCCTGCCCGCCGCAATGTGCGGCGCAGGAAAATCGGCGGCTAAGCCGACCTAATCCCTAAATTGTGATGTCGATGTGCTGCCCGAGCCGGGCAGACGGTTGCGCTTGCGCGGGCTGTTGTGCCGCCTGCGGCGCGGCGGTCTGCTTCAGCGGCAGGGCCGCGAAGGCCGGAGCGGCCCCGCTGGCCTTTTCCAGCGCGGCGGCGAAGTTCGCCTGCTGGGGGGCCTGGGGCACCTGCAGCCGGGCACGCGCCTCGCGGGCGGCCTGCTGGGCGGCGATAAGAGTGGCGCTGACTTGCATACGGCCACCCTGTCAAAACAGGGTTAGCAAATAGTTACAGCCGGCGTCAGGGGTTGGCCTGGGCAGCCTTGATGGCGGGGAGGACCCCTCGCGCCAGGGCGGCATCGCTCAGCGGCCCGACATATTTCAGCCGGATGATGCCGCGCCCGTCCACCACATAGGTCTCCGGCACGCCATAGACGCCCCATTCGATGGAGGCGCGCCCGTCATCGTCGCGGGCGATGCGGGCAAAAGGATTGCCGACCTCGTCCAGGAAGGCGCGGGTGGCCTCCGGTTTGTCTTTTTGCGTCAGCCCGTACAGCGCCACCCCCGGCATGCGGCTGAGAGTCATGAGCGGAGCGGTCTCGGTGCGGCAGGGCGCGCACCAGGAGGCAAAGACGTTGATCACGCTGACATGGCCGCCGGCCAGATCCGCCGGCGTGAAGGCCGCGCTCTGTGCGTCCAGGCCGGGCAAGCTCAGGCGCGGCGCCGGCTTGTTCAGCAAGGCCGAGGGCACCAGGTCGGGTGCCGGCGACCACAGGCTGCGGAACAGGAAGAAGGCCAGCACCGCAAAGGCGGCGACCGGCGCGATGAACACCCAGCGCTTCATTTCTTTTCCAGCTTGGCCAGGGCAGCCTTGGCCTTGAACCAGCCGATCACGCTCCACAAGGTGATGCCGATCAGCGCCACGGCCGAGATGGCATAGGCCGGCCAGATATAGACGCCATAAGGACCCAGGTCGAAATTCATGCCGCGCTCCCCTGCATCAAGGTGCGGGCGCGCCGCTCCAGGATGACGGTGCGGATGCGCAACATCCATAGCGACACGAACAGCAGCATGTAACCCAGCATCATGATCAGAAGCGGCCACAGATAGACCGGCGCGATCTTGCCCGAGGCGATGCTTTCGCCCTGATGCAAGGTGCTCCACCAATTCACCGAGAACTTGATGATGGGAATGTTCACCGCCCCCACCAGCGCCAGGATGGCGGCAGCGCGCCCGGCGCGACTTTCATCCTCGATGGCGTTCCACAGCGCCATGTAGCCGAAATAGAGAAACAGCAGCAGCAGGAAGCTGGTCAGGCGCGCGTCCCAAACCCAATAGGTGCCCCACATCGGCTTGCCCCATAGCGCGCCGGTGATCAGGCCCAGCGCCGTGAACACCGCGCCAAAGGGCGCCGCGGCGCGGCCCGCGATATCGGACAAGGGATGACGCCAGACCAGGGACAGCAGCGAGCACACCGCGATGGCGCCATAGGCCGCTTCCGCCGCCACATCAGCGGGGACATGAATGAACAGCAGCAGCACGGTCGAGCCCTGCTGGTAATCGGGTGGGACGGTGAATCCGAGATACAGGCCCACGGCGAGACACAGCGCTGTGGCCACTGCCGCGATGGGCAGCAGCACATTCGACAGCCGCATGAAATTGTGCGGGTTGGCGTAACGGAAAAGCCAGTTCATCTAGCCACCAAGGTTCAGGCGGACGCTGGCCGCCGCCGCAAAGGGACTTAGCAGCACCGCGCCCGCGGAAAAAGCCGCCAGCAGGCCCAGTGCGCCGCCGGGGGCCAGCCGGTCCAGGGTCAGGGACACCGCGCCCGCCCCGAAGATCACCACCGGCGACAGCAGCGGCAGGATGATCAGGGGCAGGATCAAGCCGCCGCGCTTCAAGGAGAGGGTCAGGCTGGCGCCGATGGCGCCGACGGCGCTGACCGCAGGGGTACCCAGCAGCAGGGACAGGAACAGGGTCAGGGTGGCGGCGGGCGGCAGGTTGAACAGCAGCGCCAGCAGCGGTGAGAGCAAGGTCAGAGCCGCGCCAGTGGACAGCCAGTGGGCCAGCATCTTGGCCAGGGCGGTCAGTTCCAGCGGCAAGGGCGACAGGGCGATCAGGTCCAGGCTGCCGTCTTCGAAGTCACCCTGGAACAATCGGTCCAGCGACAGCAGCGCCGCCAGCACCGCGCCCACCCACAAGACGCCGCCGCCTACCCGCGCCAGCAGACGCAGGTCCGCGCCCACGCCCAGCGGCACCAATGTCGCCACCAGGGCGAAGAAGGACAAAGCCAGGAAGGCGCTGCCGCCGCTGCGGGCGGCCAGCTTGATATCGCGCATCAGAAGGGTGAGGAACGGGCTCACAATTTCAGGCTTTCATTGCCCAGGCCCAGGGGATCATGGGTGGCGGCGATAATGATGCCGCCCTGTCCGCAATGAAGGGCCATCAACTGGGCGACCAGCGCCTGTCCGGATGTGTCCAGCGCGGCGAAGGGTTCATCCAGCAGCCACAGCGGGCGATTGCTCACCAGCAGCCGCGCCAGCGCCAGCCTTCGCTTCTGCCCGGCGCTGAGATAGCGGCACGGCAGATCGGCCTGCCGCGCCAGTCCGACTTGCGCCAGCACGTCGGCATTCGCCGTGCCGCGATAGAGCGCCGCCCAGAAGGTCAGTTGCTCGGCGACTGTCAGTTGCGGCTTGAGGCCATCGTGATGACCCAGCCAACCGATCTTCTTGCCGCGCTCCTCGGCATCATCGCTGTCACCAGACGCGTCTTGCACGATCAGGCGGCCCGCTGCGGGGGAAAGAAAGCCCGCGATCAGGCGCAGCAGCGAAGTCTTGCCGGAGCCGTTGGCGCCTTCCACCGCAAGCGCCTGGCCGGCCTTGACGCGAAACGACAGATTCTCGAACAGCTTGCGATCGCCGCGCGCGCAGGCAAGCCTTTCGGCGGTGAGGGACGAAATCATGGGCGGAAACTAGCGGCTCAAAAGCTACTAGTACATGTGCTGGCCGCCGTTAATCGACATGGTGCTTCCAGTGATGAAGCCACCTTCATCGGCCACCAAAAACAGCACGCCGCGCGCGATTTCCTCGGCCTTGCCCAGGCGGCCGACGGGAATGCGCGCCACGATCTTGGCCAGGACTTCCGCCGGCACCGCCGCCACCATGTCGGTGTCGATGTAACCGGGCGCGATGGCGTTGACGGTGATGCCCTTGGCGGCGCCTTCCTGGCCCAGTGCCTTGGTGAAGCCGTGGATGCCCGACTTGGCGGCGGCATAATTCACCTGGCCATACTGGCCGGCCTGGCCGTTGATCGAGCCGATATTGACGATGCGGCCGAAGCCGCGCGCCAGCATGCCGTCCCACGCCGCCTTGCACATGTTGTAGCAGCCGCCCAGGTTGGTATCGATCACTTCATCCCAGGCCGAGCGGCTCATCTTCTTCATGGTGGCGTCGCGGGTGATGCCGGCATTGTTGACGATCACATCGACCGGACCGAGTTCAGCTTCGACCTTCTTGATGCCCGCGGCACAGTCGTCGAACGAGGAGACGTCCCACTTGTAGGACGCGATGCCGGTGCGGTCGCTGAAGGCCTTGGCGCGTTCGTCATTGCCCGCATAGTTGGCCGCCACCTTGTACCCGGCATTCTTCAGCGCCAGCGAAATCGCCTCGCCAATGCCGCGCGTTCCGCCCGTCACCACCGCTACCCGTGCCATGTGTTTGTCCTTTTGCTTTTCCCCATCAGAAAAGCAGTTAGGCCCGCTTTTGCGGGCGTTTCAACAAAGAATGATGTTGCAGTGCGGCCTAACGTTCCACTGTCAGGGCGATGCCCATGCCGCCGCCGATGCACAATGTGGCGAGGCCCTTCTTGGCGTCGCGCTTGCCCATCTCGAACAGAAGGGTGGTCAGGATGCGGGCGCCCGATGCCCCGATGGGATGGCCGATGGCGATGGCGCCGCCATTGACGTTCACCTTGGCCGGATCCCAGCCCATGTCCTTGTTGACGGCGCAGGCCTGGGCGGCAAACGCCTCATTGGCTTCCACCAGATCCAGATCGGAAGCCTTCCAGCCGGCCTTCTGCAGCGCCAGGCGCGAAGCCGGGATCGGGCCCGAGCCCATCACCTTGGGATCCACACCGGCCTGGGCCCAGCTGGCGACGCGCGCCAGGGGCTTGAGACCACGGGCGGCGGCGTCCTTGGCGCTCATCAGCACCAGGGCAGCGGCGCCGTCATTGAGGCCGGATGCATTGCCGGCGGTGACGGTGCCGGCCTTGTCAAAGGCCGGGCGCAGACCCGCCATGGCTTCGATGGTGGCGCCGTCGCGGATATATTCGTCACTGTCCACCACCGTGTCGCCCTTGCGGCCCTTGACGGTGACGGCCACGATCTCGTCCTTGAACTTGCCGGCCTTGCGCGCCGCTTCGGCCTTGTTCTGCGAAGCGACGGCGAACTTGTCCTGCTCGTCGCGGGTGATCTGCCATTCCTTGGCGACATTCTCGGCGGTGACACCCATGTGATAGCCGTTGAAGGCGTCCCACAACCCGTCGCGGATCATGGTGTCGATGAATTGCAGGTCGCCCATTTTTTGCCCTGAGCGCAAATAAGCGGCATGGGTGGACAGGCTCATGGATTCCTGGCCACCGGCCACCACGATCGCGGCGTCGCCCTGCATGATCGCCTGGGCGCCCAGCGCTACGGTGCGCAGGCCCGAGCCGCACACCATGTTGATGCTCCAGGCGGGCGCGCCGATGGGAATGCCCGCGGCGATGGAGGCCTGGCGGGCCGGGTTCTGGCCCTGGGCGGCGGTCAGCACCTGGCCCAGGATCACTTCGGAAACTTCCTCGCCCGTCACCTTGGCGCGCTCCAGGGCCGCCTTGATCGCGATCTCGCCCAGCTTGTGGGCAGGGACCGTGGCGAAGGCGCCGCTGAAGGAACCCACGGGGGTCCGGGCAGCCGATACGATGACGACGTCTTCCATGAGAATTCCTTCCGCAAACGGACTTTTCGTTATTGCCGCGCGCAAAATGCCGCGAACGCGGGCAATGGTAAACCGGTATAAAAATACCGTGCATTATCATGTGCTTATGAGGGAAGTGACAGCTTGTCCGGTGTTGCGGTTGCTAAATGGCGCTGGACAGCGCACCCGCAGGATGGTGTCCTATGCAAAAGCACGCCTTCGGGGAGGCGTATAGAAGTCGGGGAACTCAGTGGCAGACGATAAAGCAAAGTCCGAAGGTCCGGTGGTCATCAAGAAGTACGCCAACAGGCGGCTCTACAACACCCAGACATCCTCCTATGTGACGCTCGATCACCTGGCCGCAATGGTCAAGGAAGGCACCGAATTCGAGGTCCAGGATGCGCGCACCGGTGAAGACATCACCCGCAGCGTCCTGACTCAGATCATTTTCGAAGAAGAAGCCAAGGGCCAGTCGCTGCTGCCGATCAAGTTCCTGCGCCAATTGATCCGCTTCTATGGCGACAGCTTGCAGACCTTCGTGCCCGGCTATCTGGACATGAGCATGGACGGCTTCACCAAGAACCAGGGCGCCATGCGTGACCGCATCGCCGAGGCCTTGGGCGGCGGCAACCAGATGGTCGAAAATCTGACGCGCCAGAACATGAAGATGTTCGAGGATGCCATGGCCATGTTCGTGCCGTTCGGCGCGGTCAAGGGCGAAGCGTCCAAGGGCGCCAAGCAGCCTGCGCCCCAGACCGACGAAGTCGCCGATCTCAAGGAAGAGATGGAAGCAATGCGCCGCCAACTGGCCGAGCTGAGCCAGCGCAAGTGACGCGCCCCTTTCGGGGGGCTGCCATTCTGTTGACCTGTGTTTCGCTAGCGGGCTGCTTTGCGCCCCTGAGCACGCGCGAGGCCCAATCCATCGCGTCGCAAAGCCTGACCAAATATTGCGCCGGCAAGTGCGGCGCCGTCACCTTGGGCCGCACCCAGCGTATCAAGAACCGTTACCTGGTGGATTTCGACGCGCCGCAGCAGCGCTTCACGGTCATCGTGGAGAATGACGGCAATGCCAAGGTCACGGCCTGGGACAAGGGCAAGTAGGGTTAGCTCGAGCCGCGCACATCGCGCGGCGACCGTCCGCATCCGACAGCTTCCTTCCCCCGCGAGCGCAGCGACGAGCGGGGGGAGGTGTCGCAACGAGATCTCGGCGAAGCCGAGTCGAGTTGCGACGGATGGGGGAAATCAAAAAAACGGTTATCGAGCCCAAACGGGATCGATAACCGGCTCACCGAAGTGGAAGCCCTGGAAATAATCGACACCGAAATTCTGCAGCAGCGCGGCATCGTCGTCCGAGCCCACCCATTCGGCCACCGTCTTGATGTCGAAGTTGCGCGCCAGTCCGACCAGGGTGCGCACAAAGACCTGGTTTTCCGGCGACTGGCTGAGATCCTTCACATAGGAGCCGTCGATCTTGACGGTATCCACGTGCAGCATCTGCAGGTTGCGGAATGAGGTATAACCGGCGCCGAAATCATCGATCGCCACGCGCACGCCCAGCTCGCGCAGCTGCGAGACAAAGCGCGCATTCTCCTCGAAGTGATGCAGCGCGGCGGTTTCGGTCAGCTCCACGATCAGGCGCGGCGCCACATCCTGTTCGGCCCGCACATAATCCACAAAGCTCTGCAGCCAGGCCGGATCGGACGCGGCGGTGCCCGAGACATTCACCGCCAGGGTGATGGCGGGATGGGTCTTGAGTTCATGCACGGTGGCTTCCAGCGCGAAGCGGTCCACCAGATGCACGATGCCCATCTGCTCGCAGGCCGGCACGAACAGGCCCGCCGTCTGAACCGAGCCATCGGGACGGATCAGGCGCAGCAGGCATTCGTAATGCGAAACCTTGCGCGAACGGGCCGCCACGATGGGCTGGTAGGCGAGTTTCAGGCGGTTGTCCTTCAAGGCCTGCATCACTTCATCGGAAATCTGCATCAGGCGCAGGCGCGCGGTCTCGCGCTGGGGCGAGGGTTCATAAACCGCAAAGCCGTCGCGGCCGCTGGCGCGCGCCTTGTCCAGCGCCTGTTCGGCGCGCAGCATGGCTTCCTGGCTGTTGGAGGCGGCCTCAGGCAACCACACCGCGCCCACGCTGCAGGTCACCTGGGCCATGCCGGCGCGGGTTTCGATGCCACTGCCCCGCACAGACGCGCGCAGGCGCGCCGCCACTACCGCGATTTCATTCTCACGGCAATTTTTCAGGATGACGCCGAACTTGTTGCCGGCGGTGCGGCCGATGATGTCGCTGCCGCGCAGGGTGCGGGCTAGGCGGTCGCCGGTGCCCATGATCACTTCGTCGCCGGCATCGAAGCCGAAACTGTCATTAATCATGGCCAGGCGGTCGACCGAGGCCACCAGGAAGGCGCAGTTGCGGTTTTCCGCCTTGGCCGATTCAATGGTGCCCGACAGTTCTTCGCGCAGGGCGTTGCGGTTGAGATGGCCGGTCAGTTCGTCGCGCGTAGCGAGGTATGACAGGCGGCGCACCTCGCGCGAACGTTCGGTGGTGTCGCGCAACATGCCGGTCAGCCGCGCGGTGCTGCCATCGATGGCGGCAAAGCGGGTGCCCGACATGGTCAGGGTAATGGCGCCGAGCGCGGTGGCGATCTCCATATCGATCAGGAAAGAATTGGAGCCCTGATCGCGCGAGCTCAGCAGTGCCTGTATCTCGCGGCGGCTTTCGGGAATGATGCCCTCGAAAAAGCTGGCGGCGTTGGCGGCGTCCAGATGGAGGGGCAGGATGTCGGTGGCGCCGTCCCAGCGGATGCTGCCGGCCGCGACGTCCCAGTCGAAGGCGGCGCAGGCGGCGGCCTGGGCGGCAAGGCGCAGGCGCAGCTCGTCATCCAGCTGGGAAAGCTGGACGATCTCCTCTCGCTTCTGCAATGCGGTGTTCAGCACGACCACTACCCCGAGTCCGGTTTCTCCGCGCCTTTAGGGGGTCAGTATGTTCGGTGCGGGCTTAAAAAAGCGGAAACCTCAAGGGGTTGTCGGAGCGGAACAAGGCTTGCCTTGTTGACCGGTATGCGTGTGACCGGACCCTTTGAGATTGCCGTGCGCGGAGGCCAAAAAACCTTCGGCGGCGACGCGCGCCGGGTCAAAAAAGCAAGTAGCTCCAGTGGCTTGGGCAGCAGGCCGAAAGACCTGGCCGGCAGCCGCGAAAAATCCGTGCCGCGTTTGCAGGTGGAACTTGTGTGCCAGGACGAAACGCGTGGCCACGACCCGTTTTGGGACGCTCCGCGATTGCTGCCGACTTTCGTCACCCAGGTGATGGGCCAGGCCTTTCCCGAACGCCGTGAAACCGCGTCAGTGGAAACCGCGTATGGCAGCGTTGCCCGGCCCCGCATGGCGCTTGTTCTGGATCGCAAGAGCTGACGGCTTTGCAAGGCCCACAAGGGCTGCGGCGCAGAACAGAAACATTCCCGCCTGCGCCCCCTGCTCCAGGAAGGCGAGACCTGCCGCCAAGAGCGATGCGCCCGCCAGGATGGGAATGGCGGCGATCCCGTTCAACGATGCGGCGATAATGGCAAGGCCGGCAAAGACCACCGGCGCCAGCGCCAGCACCCAAATGCCCGACACCAGGCCGGCAAGACCGCCCGCCAGCGCGATCACCAGCGCACCCGCGATGGCAAAAACCGGCAACGGCCGCGCGAACAAGGCCAGCGCCGCCACCATCAACGAGGCCCCGCCCAGCGGCAACAGGAACAGGCCGGCGACATCGGCCAGGCCTGCGAGGCGCGTCACGCCCAGCGCGGCGAACAGCATCGACGCAAAGCGCAGATAGAGACGCGCGGCGGGACGCAGGGGCGCCGCCAGCAGCCAAGCGCTGACACAGGCGCAGAACAGCGCCAGAGCCGCGAGGATACCCAGAGAATCAAAAGCCATCCGGCGCAGGATAGCGCGCGGATGGCTTTTTCAGATCACGCTCAAATCAGGCGGCGAGGAGATTTCTGAGGACATACTGGAGAATGCCGCCGTTCTTGAAATAAGCCACTTCGTCCGCCGTCATGATCATCAGGTGCAGCGGCAGCTTGAAGCTGGTGCCGTCCGGACGATGCACGGTGGCGGTCATCTGCTGGCGCGGTTTCAGATCGCCCGACAGGCCGGGAATGTCCACCACCTCGCGGCCGGTGAGCCCGTAATCCTTGCGCGTCTTGCCCGCCTCGAAGCAGAAGGGTGCCACGCCCATGCCGATCAGGTTGGAGCGATGGATGCGCTCGAAGCTTTCGGTGACCACGGCGCGGACGCCCTGCAGCTTGGGGCCCTTGGCCGCCCAGTCGCGGGACGAGCCGGTGCCGTATTCCTTGCCGCCGAACACCACCGTGCCATGGCCATCCTTCTTGTAGGCCTGGGCGGCGTCGAAGATGGACATGCTTTCGCCCGGCGCGTCGGGCTTGGCGTAATAGATGGTGTTGCCGCCTTCGGCCCCGCCCATCATCTCGTTGCGGATGCGGATATTGGCGAAGGTGCCTCGCTCCATCAGCTCGAAATTGCCGCGGCGCGAGCCGTAGGAATTGAAGTCCTTCTGCGCTATCTGGCGTTCCGACAGATAGGTGCCGCCCGGGGCGCTGGCCTTGATGTTGCCGGCCGGCGAGATGTGGTCGGTGGTGATGCTGTCGCCGAACAGCGCCAACACGCGGGCGCCGGTGATTTCCTCCACCGGCTTGGGCTTGATGGTCATGCCTTCAAAGAAGGGCGGGTTCTTCACATAGGTCGAGCTCATGTCCCACTGGTAGGTCTGGCCCTTGACCAGCTTGACCTTGCGCCAGTTGGCGTCACCGTCGAACACGTTGCCATAGCGCTTCTTGAAGGCCGCGGGCTTGACCGCCTTGGCGATGGCGGCGCGGATTTCTTTGGGTGAAGGCCAGATGTCCTTCAGGTAAACCGGCTCGTTTTTCTTGTCATAGCCCACCGGCTCCTTGGTCAGGTCCATGTTGACCGAACCGGCCAACGCGTAAGCGACCACCAGCATGGGCGAGGCCAGATAGTTGGCGCGCACCTGCGGATGCACGCGGCCTTCGAAATTGCGGTTGCCCGAAATGACGGCGGCCGCGACCAGGTCGGCCTCGGTCACCGCCTTGGCCACAGCTTCCGGCAAGGGGCCAGAATTGCCGATGCAGGTGGTGCAGCCATAACCGGCAAGCGTGAAGCCCAGCTTGTCCAGCGCCTTGTCGACGCCGGCCTTGGCCAGATAGTCGGTGACGACCTGCGATCCCGGCGCCAGCGAGGTTTTCACCCACGGGCGCACCTTGAGGCCGCGCTTGACCGCCTTCTGCGCCAGGAGCCCCGCACCCATCATCACATTGGGATTGGAGGTGTTGGTGCACGACGTGATGGCGGCGATCACCACATCGCCGTGCCCGATGGAGGCTTGGCTGCCTTCCAGCTTGGCGCGCTTGTTGGCGGTGTCTTCCTTCTTCCAGGTCTTGATCAGGTGCTCGGCGAAATTGCCCGAGATGCCGCCCAGCGCGACGCGGTCCTGGGGACGCATCGGGCCGGCCATGCAGGGCTCGACCGAATCCATGTCCAGCGACAGCGTGTCGGTGAACACCGGATCGGGGCTCTTGGCGGTGCGCCACAGGCCTTGCGCCTTGGCGTACTTCTCCACCAGCGCCACGCGCGCCGGCTTGCGCGCGGTGTTCTTGAGGAAGGCAATGGTTTCGGAATCGATCGGGAAGAAGCCGCAGGTGGCGCCATATTCCGGCGCCATGTTGGCGAGGGTGGCGCGGTCTTCGAGAGTCAGTTCGTCCAGGCCGGGGCCATAGAATTCCACGAACTTGCCCACCACGCCCTTCTTGCGCAGCATCTGGGTGACGGTCAGCACCAGGTCGGTGGCGGTGACGCCGGTGTTGAGCTTGCCGGTCAGCTTGAAGCCGACGATCTCGGGGATCAGCATGGAGATGGGCTGGCCCAGCATGGCGGCTTCCGCCTCGATGCCGCCCACGCCCCAGCCCAGCACCGCCAACCCGTTGATCATGGTGGTGTGGCTGTCGGTGCCCACCACCGTGTCGGGGAAGGCGTATTCGATATTCTTGTTCTTGGCGTCCTTGCCTTTGCGCACCCACACCGTCTCGGCGAGGTATTCCAGATTCACCTGGTGGCAGATGCCGGTGCCCGGCGGCACCACGCGGAAATTCGCAAACGCCTGCTGGCCCCAGCGCAGGAACTGGTAGCGCTCCTGGTTGCGTTCATATTCGACCGCGACGTTCTTCTTGAAGGAATCCTTCTGGCCGAAATTGTCGATCATCACGCTGTGGTCGATGACCAGATCGACTTCCGCCAGCGGATTGATCTTTTCGGGATTGCCGCCCAGCGTCTTCATGGCGTCGCGCATCGCGGCCAAATCCACCACCGCGGGCACGCCGGTCAGGTCCTGCATCAGCACGCGCGCGGGCCGGAAAGCGATCTCGCGGTCACTGGTGCGCTTCTTGCCCCAATCCACCACCGCCTTGATGTCAGCCTTGGTGACGGTCTGTCCGTCTTCGTAGCGCAGGAGATTTTCCAGCAGCACCCGCATGGAATAGGGAAGCTTGCTGATGCCCTTGAGGCCGTTCTTCTCGGCCGCGGTCAGGCTGAAATAGACATAGCTTTTGCTGCCGACCTTCAAGATCTTGCGGCACTTGAAACTGTCCAAGCTCTGCGTCACGGAAAGCCCCCATCCATTGTGATTAATGGCTTCCCGTTTAGTCATAATTTGGCCTGAAAGAAAGGCGCGACCGTGCCTCACCCCTCCCCGGCGGGCGGCTCGCGGGCTTAAATTTGCCCCATTGGGATGGCATTATCTTAGGCAATGAAGGGGGTTGGTGAGGTCGCCAGCCAATGGCGGAAACAACCGCTGTGAGAGTCGTGTGAGAACCAAAGTCGCAATCCTGGCCCTGCTTGTGGCAAGCACCTCGCTCGCCATGGCGCAGCCCGACGCCCCACCCGGCACGCCGCCGGGCATGGCGTCACGCCTGGCCGCCGAGCGCGTGGGTCCGCTGCAGCCGGGCCTGTACAGTGCGGGTGATGGCAACTTCACCCTGGCGCCCTATGGCGCGGGCAAGTACCTGCTGCGCTTTTCGGGGCGGACGGAGAATTTCGTCCTGACCATGGATCGCGGCTCGCTGGGCGCAAAGCTGCTGAAATATGACATCGGCGCGACGGCGATCCGGGTTTCGGTGTGGGGCGGCATGACGCTTTATACCCAGGATGCGCCGCAGGGCGTGCCCGCCACCTACCAGGGCGTGGCGCCGGCGCCTGACACCTTGTCGGTCTCGGCCGGCGAGCTGCAGACCGCCGTTGGCGACGAGGCCAGCCACCTCACCTATGTCCAGAACATCGCCATCAAATTTTCGGCAGATCCCGCCGTGCTGTCGGCCGATGCCGAGACGCGCGGCCGCGCCTTCGACGCCCTGACCAACGCCGCCACCGGGATCGAGCGCTTTCTGGCCGCCAATCCTGCCGGTCACCGCACCTTGGCCAAGCGCATCAACAGCGTGAAAGTGGCCGAAGGCGGCAAGCCCACCATCACCATTTCGGGCCAGACCCTGCTGGTGAGTTTCGTGCCGGGCGAAGGCCATGAAGGCCATGCCTCGTCGCTGGCGATCGAGCAGGAATTGTCCAAGCTGCTGGCAACCTCCGCGCGCGACGTGGCGGTCAAATAAAAACGACGCCCCCCGCGGAGCGCCGTCTTCATTTTCGAAAATTGCTTACTTGCTCATCACGGTGACGCGGCCAACGCTTGTGTCGCCGGCGATCAGATTGTCCTTGGGATCGAACACCCAGTAGCTGGCTTCAGTGAACTGGCCAAGGCCCACGCCCATGCCGTTGCCGATCGCGCCCAAGATCTTGCCGTCGCGGGTCATCTTCTGGAACTGGCCGTCCTGGCCCGAGGCCATCCAGGGATTGCCCTTGTGGTCGAAGTTGATGGCACAGACCAGGTTCTTCACCTGCAGGGTCTTCTTGAACTTGCCGTCTGCCGTATAGACGACGATGCGATACTGTTCGCGGTCGCCGATCCACACATCGCCATTGGTGGGATCGATGGCAAAGCCGTGGGTGGAATCGAACTTGCCCTGGCCCACTTCATTGCCGAACCACTGGCCGACGAACTTGCCGTCCTTGGTCAGGTGCACCACACGCGCCACGCCTTCGACATTGGCGGGATCGGGGCCGTCCACGTCATTGGGGCTTTCATTGGCGTGACCGCCGCCGATATAGACGTCGCCATTCGGGGCAAAGGCCAGCATGACCGGCTGCCAGAGCAGGCGCTGGCTCTTGTCCTCGACCCAGTCGCCCGGCTTGCCCTTGGTGCCGATGGTCATCAGCAGCTTGCCCTGCGGCGACAGCTTCATCACCGTAGCCTGGCCATTGTCGGTGATCCAGACATTGTCTTCCTTGTCGACTGCCATGCCATGGGCCTTGTCCTGGTGGCCGATCTCGCTTTCGGGCACTTCCAGGATGAGCTTGTGGTTGGCGTCGAACTTCATCAGCTGCACCACGCCGGCGGGCGAGCGCTTGAAGACCCAGAGGTTGCCCTTGGAATCCAGCGCCACCGACGGGATGCCGCCGATGCCTTTGGGCACGAAATAGGGATAGGAAAATTTGTAGCCCATGGTTTGGTCATATTCGACGCGGGCAAGCTCACCGCGCTTGGCGCCGTTCTTGCGGCCGCACATCGGCGAATGGGCGCATTGGGCGCCGCCGGCGCCGCCGGGCACGCGCGCGCGGCCACCCATCAGGGCGGCGCGTTCTTCGCGCGGGATCACATGCACGGTGCCGTCGGGATCGACCAGGGTGAAACCGGTGGGATCGGGAAAGGACGGACCCAGATGCCAGGCGGGGGTGCCGTTCTTGGCCGGCTCGGACTGGATCGCCAGTCTGTCAGCTTGGGCATAGGCTGCCTGGGTCCAGGCGGCGGTGGCCGCCAGCATTAAAAAGCCGGCGCCTGCAAAAACCTTCATGTCGGAACTCCCCGTTGAATATTGGTTGGCCGGACAATAGCCGATTGCCCGCCGCTGTCGCCCCTGATTTTGGCCGCTTGAGGGCGCAGGCTGCGAGGATTATGATGGCC